>JANLXK010000141.1:0-1655 GCA_031365045.1 Gemmatimonadota bacterium
TGCAGCAGGCCGGCGTGGGAGGGCTGACCGTCGAACAGGCGGGCACCCAGACGATCACCCAGAACGAGATCGCGCTCTTCCTGCAGGACAGCTGGAAGCCGCGGTCCAACGTGACGGTCAACTACGGGGTACGGTGGGAGGCCCAGATCCAGCCCGACCCGATCACGCCGCCGGACCAGGTCTTCTTCGCGCCGCTCATCGGGACCACGGTGACCACCGCGGCGGGGGACTTCGCCTTCCCGTCCGACGGGACCATCCCGTCGGACAAGGGGATGCTGCAGCCGCGGCTGGGGATCGCCTACGACGTGCACGGGGACGGGAGGTCCGTCGTCCGGGCCAATGCCGGGATCTACTACGCCCGGACGCCGGGCCTCAACCTGGCCGGGACCCGCAGCACCAACGGCTCGATCGGACAGACCCTGTTCCGGAACAGCGCGTTGTGGTCGATCTTGGGGCGCCCGCCGGCGTACGGCGACCTGTTGCCCTCCCCTCCGGGGGGGCCGTTCCGACCCGATGTGACGGTGTTCGACAAGGACTTTCAGAATCCACGCACGTTCAGTGCGTCGTTCGGGTATGAGCGGGAGGTCGGGAACGGGATGTCGGCCGGGGTGACCTACACCTACGCCCGGACCGACAACTTGACCCGGTTCTTCAACGCCAATGATCCGGTCTTCGGCGACGGCGTCAACGGACCCTGGACCAGCGCGTTGACCGCCGGGAACGGGATCGGCACGTTGACGGTGGTCCAGAGCTCGGCGCGCTCGCGGTACAATGGCATCACCGTGTCGCTCAAGCAGATGACCGGGGCGCGCTTCCAGTACCAGCTCAATTACACCCTCTCGTCCGACAAGTCGGACGACGACAACGAGCGGGATCCCTTCTCGTTCCGCTACGCCCGGGCCGACAACCTCGCCCCGGAGTACAACTGGAGCGACCGCGACCAGCGGCATCGATTCAACGGCTGGTTCCTGGCCATCCTCCCGGGCAACGTGTACTTCAACAACCGGCTGAGCGCCTACTCGGCCCAGCCGACCTCGGAGAAGTGCGGCGCCGGCAACACCGGCACCGGGGTACGGGCCACCTCGCGCACCGACCGGATCTGCGCCGACGGGTCGATCCTCAAGCGCAACACCTTGCGGCGGGATAACGCCTACTTCTCCTGGGACGTCCGGGTGTCCAAGCCGTTCAGCTTCGGGCCCCGGCGCACCGTCGAGGCGACCCTCGAGGTGTTCAACCTGACCAATCACGACAATTTCAAGGATCCGTCCGCGAGCGGACTCTTCCTGAATTTCGATGGGACCATCCGGAGCGGTCTCGGGGAGCCGAGGCAGGTCCAGGCGGGACTGCGGTACCTGTTCTAGCCGTCCCGTCCCGGGACCTCAGGAGGGACGCGATCACGAAGAGGCTGGGATCTCCTGCAATGGAGATCCCAGCCTCTTCGTGATCGCGTATCGACCGCGCCCGGCGACAGCACCCCGCCGAGGGCCGCCCCATGTTGCCGGGGTTCTGAGAGTCAGGCCGCCGGCTTCTTGTCGGTCGAGAGGCCGATCAGGGCGTAGAGCGGGCAGAACGATACGAAGATGGTGAGGAGCCAGACCGCGGCAAAGGCGCCGAGGACCGTCGCCAGCACCCCCGAGATCCGTCCGGTGTAGTAG
>JANLXK010000142.1:0-1958 GCA_031365045.1 Gemmatimonadota bacterium
TTACGGTCGGGTATTCCCACATCTTCCCCGAGATGCGCGGCCTCGGTCAGGGCAAGGAAGTCTGGCTGTCGCACGGCTTCATGTTCGCCCGCCTCGGTATCGGGCTCTCGCTGCTGTACTACCTCGGCTTCAGTCTGGTGAAGGCGGACCTCGTCCCCGACCTGCATGAGGTGAAGGACGCGGTCACCGACGGCCGGCGGTCGCTGTACGAGCGCTGGACCGCCGGCTTCGACGCGACGCCCGAAGGTCGGGCCCGACATGATGCCCGCATCTACACGCTGGCACCACTCTACGTCGTCACCTATGCGCTGGTGATGACGATGGTCGCCTTCGATTGCATGATGGCGCTGCAACCCCACTGGTTCTCCAACCTGCTGGGCGGCTTCTTCTTCATGGGCTCGTTCCTCGGCGCCCACATGCTGCTGGCGCTCACGATGATGTACGGCATCGCCCACCTCGGGATCGGCGACCTCGTGAGCCCGAAACAGCGCCACGACCTCGGCAAGCTCTGCTTCGGCTTCACCGTCTTCTGGGCGTACCTGATGTGGTCGCAGTTCCTGGTGATCTGGTACGGCAACTTGCCCGAAGAGACCGGCTTCGTCTTCGCCCGGCTCTGGGGCCACTGGATGCCGATCGGACGGGCCGTCTTCCTCGGGATGTTCGTGATCCCGTTCATCGGACTCCTCGGCGTGGCCCCCAAGAAGTTCCCGCTCACGCTGGGGATCTTCACCACGGTGAGCCTCTGCGCCCTCTGGCTGGAGCGCTACCTGCTGGTGCTCCCGTCGGTCACCACCGCCGGCGGCCCCCAGGTCGGCCTCCCGGAGATCGCCCCGACCCTCGCGCTGCTCGGCCTCTTCCTCGTGGCCTATGCGCTCTTCGCCCGCACCTTCCCGATGGTCTCCCCGCGCCTCGCGATGTGGACGATGGTCCAGGAGCGGGGCCACGGCCACGGCCACGAGTTCGGCCACGAGGAGACGTCCAAGGATTACGCCCTCCCCAAGGAGCTCGATCGCAGGGATCGGCCGAGGGCCTGAAGGCCCGAGACAAGAGGAGACAAGAGGAGACAAGAGGAGACAAGAGGAGACGGGAGGAGAACGGGCTGGCTGCCGACTCCTCCCGTCTCCTTTCGTCTCCTCTCGCCTCACGGGAAAAAGAAAGACCCCGATGCAAGCACCGGGGCCTTTCTCCCTTCCGTCGGTCCGAGGGGCAACTCATTCCGACGGTCTACTTGAGGGGGACCCTCGCCAGCAATGCCCGGAGCGATTCGGCGGGGATGCGGGCCGTCATCAGGAGCATCCGGTTGCCTCGCCGCAAGCTCACGCTGCTCGCGCCCGCCCCGTCGGCGCCGGTGGAGGCGACCGCCGAGCGGTCGAGCATCGCCATCTCCGCGGCGGGCCCTTCGATGGTGCGGAGCATCTCACCGGTGGTGAGCTGCTGGTCCACCGCGACCAGGGGGCTCGAGGCCTCCTGCACTTGGATCTGGAGCACCGGAAGGCCGGCGACGCGGGGGACGTTCAACCCCGACGCGACGGCGCGTTCGAGCGACTCGGTCCGCCAGACGCCACCGGCCGGCCCGCTGGGGGCGCTGTCGAGGGTGTCCACCTCGATGCCGCTGACCGGATGGGTGGCGGCGAGCGGCGTCGGAGCCCGTCGGAGCAGGTGCCGAGCGGGGTTCATCGCCACGGTCTGCACCGGCATCGCGGTAGCGGATGGGTTGGCGTGCGCAGGGGCCGGTGCGGTGGCGGTGGCGGCCGGGGTGTGCTGGACGGCCTCGACGGCATCCCGCCAGGAGTGGGCCCGGTAGCCGAGGCCGATGGCGAAGATCAGGCTCGCGGCCCAGACCCCGGCGCGGACGAGGTTGGCCCGGCGAGCGGTGGCGGTCAGGTGGCGGCGGCGGAGTTCGGTCCACGAGGGGCGGGCCGGGGTCGTCCGCGGCGCCAGGGCGGCCAGGAGCGCCG
>JANLXK010000157.1:0-4702 GCA_031365045.1 Gemmatimonadota bacterium
GACGAGGAGGTCGAGCTGCCCTCGGAGGTGGTCGTCCAGGTCGGGGGTCTCGACCGACACGGGCTCGAGGTATTCGCGCTCCTCGTAACTCCCGCTGGCGGCCCCTCCGACATCGAAGCCGTTGAGGAGGATCTCCTCCCAGTCCATCTCCTCCTTCCGCTCCGCCTCCTCCTTCTCTTGCTGCTGGGTCGCCTCGGGCACCTCCTCGTCCTCGGGCTCTTCGAGCTCAAGGAAGGGGTTCACCAGCAGCTCCTGCTTCAGGTGCTGCTGCAGGTCCATCATCGGCATGGTCAGCAGGTCCATCGCCTGGTACAGGCGTGGATTGATCCGGAGCTCCTGGCGGAGCCCGGTGTGCTGGCCGAGGCCGGCCTTCACCGGCCATCCTCCTCGAAACGGGCGCGGAGGCGGGCCGTGAGGGCGGGCCCGAGGTACATCTCGGCCACCTTGTCATTGAACACCAGCTCGCGCACGGCGCCTTCGACCTGGACCCGGCCGTCGAACATGATGTACGCCCGGTCGACGATGTCGAGGGTCTGTTCGACGTTGTGGTCGGTGATGAGCACCCCGATGCCGCGGTGCCGGAGCCCCGCGACGATGGTCTGGATGTCGTGCACCGCGATCGGGTCGACCCCGGCGAACGGCTCGTCGAGGAGCATGAACTTAGGCTCGGTCACCAGCGCGCGGGTGATCTCGAGCCGGCGGCGTTCGCCACCGGAGAGGCTGTAGGCACGGGCCTTCCGGAGGTGCTTGATCGAGAGTTCGTCCAGCACCTTCTCCAGCCGCCGCAGCTGCTCGGCGCGGGAGATCGGGAGCGTCTCGAGGATGGCGAGGACGTTCTCCTCGACCGTCATCCGGCGGAAGATCGAGGGCTCCTGGGCCAGGTACCCGATCCCGGCGCGCGCGCGCTGGTACATCGGGGCGCGGGACAGGTCCTTCCCGTCCAGCGTCACGGTCCCCTGGTCCGGCAGGATGAGGCCGGTGATGAGATAGAACGTCGTGGTCTTCCCTGCCCCGTTCGGTCCCAGCAGGCCGACGATCTCCCCCTGGCGGACCTCGACCGAGACGTCCTTGACCACCATCCGCTTCTTGAAGCTCTTGCTGAGTCCTGCGCCTCGGAGGAGGCTCGCCGCCGCGAGAGGCACCGGAGTGGCCGACGGAGTGGCGCGACGGAAGGCTGCGTCCGCCGCGTCGAGCAGCCCCTGTTGGGCCGCGGAACGCTCCAGCCAGGTCTCCTGCCACCAGCGGGAGGAGGCCTGCACCACGGGCTCGTCGTTCTCCGGGACGGCCACGACCCACCCGCCATCGACCAGCCGCGGGAGCACCGAGCGCAGGAGGTTCTCGCGCAGCTCGTCCGCCGTGAGCTCGCCGAGCGGGGCGGCGCCGGCCGCGCGGGCGGCGTGGAGATAGAGCTCCCGATACGCCAGCACCAGGTCGCTCACCGCCGCGTTCCCGCGCTCGTCGGCCACCTGCACGATGGCCGCGAGCGCGATGGCCTGCGAGGGATCGCGCTCCCGGAGCGCGTGGACGGGAGGTACGGTCATCGAGTGCCGTTCCGGTGGAGCGTATCGGCGCGCACGCGCAGGGAGTCGGTCGTGGTGGAGTCAGGGCGCGGCGGGATCGGCTGCAGTTGGACCCCGTCCACCGCCCCGCGGACATCGACCCGCTCGACATCGTTGGAGCCGCTGGGTTGCATCAGGAGCATGATCAGGTCGCCCCGCACGTACGAGATGGATGGTGGCCCCGGCTTGTTCCGGTCGGGGACGCGGTAGTAGCTCCGCGCCTTCCCGCGCGCCTCGACCTGATGGAGGACGTTCCGCTTCGGTCCCGAGTCGGCCGGTGCGAATCGTGCGACGACCGAGTCCCCCTCGAGCCAGTCCCGTTCACCCGTCCCGCTGTCAGCCTTGGCACCCACCCATCCTCGGCCGAAGAGCCGCGCCTCGGTCGGGACCCGGTCGGGGGTGTCGATGGCCAGGGAGTCGGCTCGGATCTCCCGTTCGGGGTTCACCGCGTGCGGACGGGTCGAGTCTCCCCACGCCAGCGTCTGCACCAGCTGGCTCCGTTTCAGCGCGAGGTCGATCGTGTCGGCCACGAGGTCCCACTCCGAGGTGACGGCCCGGGCCTGCGTGGTGGCGCGGACGCCGCGCAGTTCGTTGGCCCCGAGCCGGAGCAGGATCCGCCGTCCGGTGAGGGTGTACGGATCGGCCCCTTTCCCCTGCATCCGGGCGTTGCCGATCAGTGCTCCGTCCTGCCCGGCACCGGTATCGAGCCGGAGCGAGTCGCTGGTGGCGCCGAAGTCGGTCCGATCCACGGTGACGTGGCCGCCGGCGTAGACCTGTTCATTGCCGCGGAACCGGACCCTGTCGCCGTAGATCACGTACGGCTCCTGGGCCTGCCCGCCGCTGTCGGTCGGGATGTAGTCGATGCGGGGCCGGCTGATGGCATACATCTGCGCGGTGTCGCGGAGCCCCGGGATGGGGCGGAGGTAATCGAGGGAGGGGCCGGTGAGCGTCGAATGGGTCTTGAGGTTCCGGGCGACGACGTTCCCCCGCGCCTCCCACCGCTCGCCGTCCTTGAAGTACGTGCCGCGGTCGGCCGTCACGTCCATCGTCGAGTCGCTGTAGTGCACCTGGCCCACGAAGTAGGTCGTCCGGAAGTTGTCGACCGCCATCATGCTGTCGGCCTGCATCTTCACCGTGGTCCCGACGCAGCTCAGCTTCACGAGTCCGCCGGCGTAGAAGGTCAGGCTGGCCCCCACCTCCACCCGCCGGTACCGCAGCATCGTGTCCACCACCATCACGCAGCGCGAACTGCCGAAATCCTGCGCCTGGAGGGCGACGGGCGCCGACAGGAGGGCGAGGCCGAGCAGCGCGCGCCGCATCGGGTCACTGCCCCGGGGGGACGAACTTTCCGCCGCCCTGGTTCTCGGTGCCGCGGCCCTGCGAGCCGGTCACGTTGCGGAAGTCGGGATCGGAGACGAACCCGACCCCCGCCCCGCTCGCCGTCGGCCCGTTGAAGGTGAACGGACGATCGGTCGAGAGCTGATTGAGGGTCTGGTCGTAGCGCAGGAGATCGGTGTGGAGGGTCCGCCCATCCACGCTCCGCACCACGACGTTGCCCCGCCCCTCCATCTTGCCGAGCGCCACCTGATACGTCCCCTCGTTGGCGGTCAGGGTCGAGGTCTGCGCGCCGCCCGCATTGAAGAAGGTCACCCGCAGGTGCTTGAGCTCGAACACCTTCCCGGTCTCGTAGTAGAACGCCGTGTCGGCCTCGACGATGCTCTGCCGCATCCCGTGGCTGGTCACGACGTGGTAGACGCTGTCGAGCACCTGGTCGGCGGTGTCGGCCTGCGTGATGCTGGTGTTGGCGCGGAGGGCGTTGTCGCCGCAGGCGCTCAGTGGCACGGTCGCACAGGCGCACAGCAGGGCCGCGCGTGCCCACACCCCCGTGCGGCCGTGCGGCCGTCCGCCTGTGCGGTTCATACCGCCCCTGCCCGCAGCAGGTCATGCAGGTGCACCACGCCGAGGAGCTTCCCCTCGGCGGTGACCGGCATCGCGATGATGCCATACTGCTCCATCCGCCCCACGCACGCACCGGCGAGCTCCTCGGCCTCCGCACCCTTCGGCGCCTTCGTCATCACCTCGGTCACGGGGAGGGTGAGGAAATCGGGTTGCTTCTGCGCCAACCGCGCCAGGTCGCCGGTGGTGAGCACGCCGCGGACCTTCCCGCCCTCGGCCACCACCGCGAGCCCGCGCTGGGCCGCCAGGGCCACTACCGCGTCACGCATCGTCGCGGTGAGCCCGAGCGGCTTGACCTCGGTCACCATCACGTCGCGGACGCGAAGCGACAGCTTCCGCCCCAGGCTGCCGCCCGGATGGAGCGCGGCGAAGTCCTCCCGCCGGAACCCCTTCAACTGCAACAACGCCACGGCGAGCGCATCCCCGAGCGCGAGCGCTACGGTGGTGCTGGTCGTGGGCGCGAGGTCGTGCGGGCACGCCTCCTCGGTCACGCCCGCGTCGAGCACGACGGCAGCCGACCGCGCGAGCGCCGAGGACTTGCCCCCGGTGAGCGCGATGATCGGCACGTGCAGTCGCTGCAGTTCGGCCACCAGCCCGAAGAGTTCCTCGGTATTCCCGCTCTTCGAGAGCAGCAGCGCCACGTCGTCGGCGCTCACGATGCCGAGGTCGCCATGGAGGGAGTCGACGGGATGGAGATAGCTGGCGGTGGTGCCGGTCGAGGTGAGCGTGGCCGCGATCTTCCGGCCGACGATCCCGCTCTTCCCCACGCCCGAGACGATCAGGCGGCCCTTCATCGCGGCGATGAGACGCACCGCCTGGGGGAACTCCTTGCCCAGCCGCGCCTCCGCGGCCGCCAGCTCCCTCCCCTCGAGGGCAAGCACTCGGCGGCCTTCGGCGAGCAGCGCGTCGTCAGAGAGGGTGGTCACCACGTTCCTCCAGATAGCGACGGAGCGCACCGGCGTACTCACCGCGCGCGGTCAGCAGGTCGACGATCACTTCGCGCACCGCTCCGTACCCGCCGCGTTTGGCGGTGACGTGGTGCGCCAGGGCCTTGGCCTCGGGGAGCGCGTTGTCGGTCGCGATGGCGAGCCCCGCCTTCCGGAGCACCGGCACGTCGGCGATATCGTCGCCGACCCAGGCGAGTTCGTCCCAGGCGATCCCCTTCCGGCTCAGGATCTCCTGCAGCG
>JANLXK010000189.1:0-2823 GCA_031365045.1 Gemmatimonadota bacterium
GCCCGTCGTCGAGGATCTGGAGCAGGACGTTGAACACGTCCGGATGCGCCTTTTCGATCTCGTCGAAGAGGAGCACCGAGTAGGGACGCCGCCGCACCGCCTCGGTGAGCTGGCCTCCTTCTTCGTACCCGACATACCCTGGCGGTGCGCCGATCATCCGGGCCACCGCGTGCTTCTCCATGTACTCCGACATGTCGAGCCGCACCATCGCCCGCTCGTCGTCGAACAGGAACTCGGCCAGCGCCTTGGCGGTCTCGGTCTTCCCGACCCCGGTAGGGCCGAGGAAGATGAAGGACCCCGTCGGGCGATGGGGATCGCCCAGCCCCGCGCGGCTCCGGCGCACCGCGTTGGCCACCGCCGAGACGGCGGTCTCCTGGCCGACGACGCGACGGGTGAGCTCGTGCTCGAGCTTGGTGAGCCGCTCGCGGTCGCTCTCGAGCATCTTGCTCACCGGGATCCCGGTCCACTTCGCCACGATCTCGGCGATATCCTCGGCGCCCACCTCTTCCTTGAGGTAGCGGGCCCCCTTCTGGACCTCGCCGAGCTTCCCTTCATCGGCCAGGAGCTGGCGCTCGAGCTCGGGGATCCGGCCGTACTGGAGCTCGGCCGCCTTCTGGAGGTCGCCGGCGCGGGTGGCCACATCGGCCTGCTGGCGGAACTGCTCGAGCTCCTCCTTCCGTCCCCGCATCCCCTGGATGGCGTCCTTCTCGGTCTGCCACTGCGCCTTCATTCCCCCGCTCTTCTCCTTGAGCTGGGCGATCTCCTGGTCGAGTGCCTTGCGCCGCTCCTTGGCGGACCGGTCGGTCTCCTTGAGGAGGGCCTGGCGCTCGATCTCGAGCTGGATGATGCGGCGCTCGACCTCGTCGATCGGGAGCGGGAGCGAGTCGATCTCGATCCGGAGCTTGCTCGCCGCCTCGTCCACGAGGTCGATCGCCTTGTCCGGAAGGAACCGGTCGCCGATGTAGCGGTCGGAGAGGGTCGCCGCGGCCACGAGGGCGTCGTCGGTGATGCGGACACCATGATGGACCTCGTAGCGCTCCTTGAGGCCGCGCAGGATCGCGATGGTGTCCTGCACGCTCGGTTCACCCACCATCACCGGCTGGAACCGGCGCTCGAGGGCGGCGTCCTTTTCCACGTGAAGCCGGTACTCGTCCAGCGTGGTGGCCCCGACCACATGGAGCTCCCCGCGCGCGAGCGCCGGCTTCAACATGTTGCCCGCGTCCACTGCGCCCTCCGCCTTGCCGGCGCCGACGAGGGTATGCATCTCGTCGATGAAGACGACGTAACGTCCCTGCGCCGCGGTGAGCTCCTTGATGACCGACTTGAGCCGGTCCTCGAACTCGCCGCGGTACTTGGCCCCGGCCAGCAGCTGCCCGATGTCGAGGGAGATGAGCTCACGACCGCGGAGCGATTCGGGGACGTCGCCGTTCACGATCCGCTGGGCCAGTCCCTCGACGATCGCGGTCTTGCCCACGCCGGGCTCGCCGATGAGGACCGGGTTGTTCTTGGTCCGGCGGGAGAGGACCTGGATGACGCGACGGATCTCCTCGTCCCGGCCGATGACCGGATCGAGCTTTCCCTGCCGAGCGATGTCGGTGAGGTTCCGGGTGTAGCGCTCCAGCGCCTGGTACTTCTCTTCCGGGGACTGGTCCGTCACCCGATGGGAGCCGCGCACCGCCGCCATCGCCGTCCGGAGGTCATCGGAGGAGACGCCGGCAGCGCTCAACAGTCCTTTCGCCGCCGTCCCGGGGGTCTCGGCCAGGCCGATCACGAGATGTTCGGTCGCGATGTAGGCGTCGCCGAGCTTCTCGGCCTCCTTCTCGGCGCGGTCGAAGGCGGTGTTGAGCTCGCGGCTGAAGGTCGGCTCGCCGCCGTCCCCCTTCTGCTTCGGGAAGCAGCCGATCTCCCGCTCAATCTCCTGCGACAGCGCGCTGACGTCGACCCCGGCCTTCTGCAGGAGGGGACGCACGACCCCTTCCTCCTGCGTCAGCAGGGCGGCGAGAAGGTGGGCGTCATTGGCGACGGGGTTGCCCCGCGTCTTGGCGTCGGCGAGGGCGTCGCGGAAGGCCTCTTGGGCCTTGAGGGTCAAGCGGTCGGGGCGGATGGCCATGGTGCGGAGTGCCTAGCGCCTAGCGCCTAGCGAGAGGGGTACGAGCCAAAGGTGCAGGGTCACGGATGGAGGGGCAACTGCCGTGCCCCCGTGACCCGGCCACAATGGCAGAGGGCGCCCACATGGACGCCCTCCAAAACCGATCTACGAATTGGTCTCGCTAGGGGCTCCTCGCTAGGTGCTACTCAGGCCTCCGCACGATCATCTTCCTCGTGTACCGCACCCCGTCGACCGTCAACTGCGAGTAGTACACGCCGGGGGCGGGTTCGGTCCGGCCATCGAGCGTCCGCCCATCCCAGAGCGCGACGTGGTCACCACACGAGAGCTTGATGCCGTTGAGAACTTCTCCTTTTCCACTTTGAAGGACGGGTATTGCGACGACTTGGACCAGAACGTTGTAGACCTTCAGGCTGACATTGGGCAGTTGTCCGTCGGTACACTCCTCGGGTCGGATGCTGAACGGGATCAGGGTCGCCGGGAAGAAGGGATTCGGGGTGTTCTCGCCGAGCGTCGCAGCGGGACGGAGCGGCGGGGGCTGGCTCTGCTGAGCGGCCAGTGGCGGCCCCACTCCCAGGGTGAGGAGGAGGGTGAGCAACGACCAGCGGGGGATCCGGTGCGGGGCTCTGAGCATCCTGAGTGTCAACTTCCCGAGGACGGGAGTGCGTGTCAAGCGCGGTGCGGGTCCTGCCAGTACTCGAGGGCCGGGAGCGGGG
>JANLXK010000198.1:0-4481 GCA_031365045.1 Gemmatimonadota bacterium
CGCTGGAGGGCCTGCTCGTCTTCGAGGGCGCAGACCATCACCACCGGGATCCCCTGCGCGCGGTTGCTTCGGGTGATGCGGGCACACGCCTCGACCCCGTCGATCGGGGTCAACACCATGTCCATCAGGATGAGCTGTACGGGCGAGCCCCCGGTCTTCTCAGGCCCGTCCAACCCGAGCATGCGAAAGGCGTCCGTGGCCGAGGCAGCGTGGCGGACGTCAGGATAGCCGCCGTGCCGGAGGGTCGTTTCGAGGTGGAGGCGTTGTTCCCGGGAGTCGTTGACGAGGAGGATCGTCATCCGGCCATCCGCGCGGGTGCGCTGTAGGAGGCCACCATCGGAAGGACCTTTTCAAAGGCGCGGACCATCGTGGGGTCGAAGTGGCTGCCGCTCCGCTTCCCGATCTCGTCCATGGCGTCGGCGTGGGACCAGGCCTCCTTGTACGACCGGACGGAAGTGAGGGCATCGAAGACGTCGCACACGGCCACGATCCGCCCCACGAGCGGGATCGCTTCGCCCCGAAGACCGTTGGGGTAACCGCTGCCGTCCCACTTTTCGTGGTGGGTGAGCGCGATCTGTTCGGCCATCGTCATCAACTCATGGCCGCTGCCGTGCAGCACCTGCGCCCCGATGCTCGTGTGGGTCCGCATGATCGCCATCTCGGCCGGATCGAGCCGCCCCTTCTTGCGCAGGATCCGGTCGCTGATCCCGATCTTGCCCACATCGTGCATGGCGCTGGCGTGAAAGAGCCGTTCACAGGTCGCCGCGTCGAGGCCGAGGGCGTTCCCGAGACGGGCGGAGGAGTGGGTCACGCGGGCGATGTGGCCGGCGGCATCGCTGTCGTGCGATTCCGCCAGCCGGCCGAGGCGGATGATGATCTCGAGCCGGGTGTCGTGGAGCTCGGCGTTCGCGGCACGGAGTTCCGCGGTCCGGAGCGCCACCGTGTCGGTCAGGACCCGCTGCTGCTCGAGTGCCGCGGTGTGCAGCATCCGCACCTCGACCAGGTTCTTGATCCTCGTGATCGCCTCGACCCGGTCCACCGGCTTGGTCAGGAAGTCCTTTGCGCCCGATTCGAGGGCGTGCAGGCGCATCGTACGCTCACTGGTCGCCGACATCACGAGGATCGAGAGGTAGTCGTCCTCTGCCTGCGCCTGCAGTTCCGCCATCACCGCGAACCCGTCCTGATAGGGCTGGGCGAGGGCGAAGAGGGTGAGATCGGGGCGGAAGCGCCGGTACTGTTCGGGGGCGAGCCGGGGATCGGTGGTGCTCTCGACGGAGTGGTAGCCGGCCTTTGATAGCATCGCACGCAGGACACCCACGGTCTGGGGATCTTCGTCCACGATGAGGATCCGGGCACTGAGCGCTTCCCGCATGTTCCGCCTGTTCCGGTGATCTGTCCGCTCGGACCCCCGGCGATTCGGGTGGGACGACCGACAGCGTAGGACCGCACCGGTACATTAGCCCGCGGGGGTGACCACCGACATCGCCCGAAGGATTGAGCACCCCGAGGGGGACACGAGGTACCGCTTTCGGCCAGTTGACCGCATGTTCCGGGCCTTAAGCCCTAGCCAAACGCCCGAAAACCGGTACCTTCCCCCTGCCCTCCGGCCCACCCGCCGGAGGCTTCCCCAGACACCGCAAGTGCAGGTCTCCCTTCGCGTTGACTCCCCCCGGTCAACGAGGATCTGGTCGCGATGCAGGCAGGCCCAGAACGCCTATCCTCCGCCCTGTCGGACCGCTACCTGATCGAGCGGGAGCTCGGCGCCGGCGGGATGGCGACCGTCTACCTGGCCCAGGACCTGAAGCACGACCGGAAGGTCGCGATCAAGGTCCTTCGTCCCGAACTGGCTGCGGTGATCGGCGCCGACCGGTTCCTTTCCGAGATCAAGACCACCGCGAACCTGCAGCATCCGCAGATCCTCCCGTTGCACGACTCCGGGGAAGCCGATGGCTTCCTCTTCTATGTCATGCCCTACGTCGAGGGGGAATCGCTCCGCGACCGGCTGATGCGGGAGAAGCAGCTCCCCATCCCCGACGCGGTGCGGATCGCCACCGAGGTGGCCGGGGCGCTCGACTACGCCCACCGGCACAACGTCATCCACCGCGACATCAAGCCGGAGAACATCCTGCTGCACGATGGGCACGCCCTGGTGGCCGACTTCGGGATCGCGCTGGCGGCGAGCAAGGCGGGCAATACGAGAATGACCGAGACCGGGATGTCCCTCGGCACCCCGCACTACATGAGCCCCGAGCAGGCGATGGGTGAGCGGGAGATCACCGCGCGCTCGGACGTGTACGCGCTGGGGTGCGTGCTGTACGAGATGCTGACCGGTGATCCGCCGTTCACCGGATCGACGGCGCAGGCGATCGTGGCGCGGGTGCTGACCGAGGCGCCGAGGTCGATGGCGATCCAGCGGCACACCATCCCGGAGTCGATCGAGGCCGCGGTACTGACGGCGCTGGAAAAGCTCCCGGCCGACCGATTCGCGAGCGCTGCCGAGTTCGCCGCAGCGCTCACCGATGGGACCTACGCGGCACGTCACGATGGGAAGACGGTCGCGCGCAAAGCCACCACCTCACCGTCTCGCCGCCTCGCCGCACTGCTGCCCTGGGGTGTCGCAGTCGTCCTCCTCGCCACGCTCGCCTGGTCGCTCTGGTTCCGTTCGACCTCGCCCCCACCGGCGATCCGGTACAGCATGGGTGTGCCTCCCGACCAGGCGATGCGGCAGGGGGTGCTGGGGGTGAACATCGCCTTCTCCCCCGATGGCAGGCGGATCGTGTATGTCGGGGGCGGCGAGCGGGAGACGCGGCTCTGGGTCCGCGAGCGGGACCGCCTCGACGCCACCCCCCTCCCCGGGACCGACGGCGCGTCCAACCCCTTCTTCTCGCCGGACGGGACCAGGATCGCCTTCAATACCGGCACTGCCGTGGAGTTGCGGGTCGTGCCGGTGACCGGCGGCCCCCCGATCACGCTGGCAACGCCGGGTCCGGGAAGCGGAGGAGGGGGCGCGTGGGGGCCCGACGGGTGGATCTACTTCGACAGTCCGGCGGGGATCAACCGGATCCGGTCCGATGGCGGGACCCCCGAACTCTTCATCCCGTATGACACCGTCGGCACCGACGAGATCGGGCACGCCTGGCCGGAGGCGCTGCCGAACGGCAAGGGGTTGGTCTACCGCTCCCGCCGGGGCGTGGATCAGAACGAATTCGACCTGGTGGCCATCGACCTCGTGACCCGCGAGCGCCACCTCCTGACCAAGGGGTTGATGGCGCGTTATGTGGCGCCGGGATTCCTCGTCTTCCTCCGCGCGGACGGGGCGGTGCTCGCGGCCCCCTTCGACCAGGACAAGCTCGCGCTCACCGGCCCGGCCGTCCCCCTCTTCGAAGGGGTGATGACCAAGCCGTTCGGCTCCGGCGATCTCGCGATCTCGCGCACCGGGACACTGGCCTACGTCCCCGGCCGAAGCTCGGCCGCAGGGGGGTTCGCCGAGCTGGTCTTCGTCGGCCGCGATGGCGCCGCGACCCCCCTCGCCCCTCCGGTCACCTACAACCCGTCGACCAGCATCTACTCGCTCAGCCTCTCGCCCGACGGCAGCAAGATCGCGCTCGATGTAGGGAGCGGCAATTCGGTCGACATCTGGATCAAACAACTTCCGGCCGGCCCCCTCCAGCGCCTGACCTTCACCGGCCGGTTCGCGGTCCGGCCGCAGTGGACCCCCGACGGGCGGTCCCTGCTCTACATCGTCGTGGACAGCTCCTCCCCCGTCCCCACGGTGTGGCGCCGCCGCGCCGACGGCAGCGCCCCCGCCGAGCGGGTCTGGGGGGTGCCGGGCCGGGCCGTCATCGAAGCCTCGTTGTCGCGCGATGGCCGTTGGCTCCTCTACGTCGTCGCCGACAGCGCCCGCTCGGCCATCTACGGCGTCCGCCTCGGGCAGGATACCGTCCCGGTCCCGCTGATCACCGACCCCTACGTTCAGCGGGGTGCCGCGCTCTCGCCCGACGGCAGGTGGCTGGCATACAGCTCGAATGAGTCGGGGCGGGAAGAGGTCTATGTGCGGCCCTTCCCCCGCACGAATGACGGCAAGTGGCAGATCTCGACCACCGGGGGCACGGCGGCGCGCTGGGCTCGGAGCGGCCACGAGCTCTTCTTCGAGAACCCCGCCGGCGAGATGATGGCGGTCGCGGTGACGTCGGGCCGGACCTTCGCCCCCGCCGAGCCCCGGCGACTCTTCCCGACGTTCTTCTCCTCGTCGGGCGTCCCCTACTACGACCTCACCCCCGACGACCGGCGGTTCGTGATGGCCCGGCTCGCCTCCATCAACCAGGCCCCCGGGGCCGGTCAGCTGGTGGTGGTGGACCACTGGACCACCGAGCTCTTCGCCAGGATGAGGTCGCGCTAGATGTCCGATACCCTGCCCCGCCTCGCCGAGGCGCTTGCGGACCGCTATCGCATCGAGCGGGAGCTCGGCGCGGGAGGGATGG
>JANLXK010000281.1:0-4373 GCA_031365045.1 Gemmatimonadota bacterium
GCGCGCCTGGCCGTCGAGCGTGATGAGGTGCTCGTCGGCCTTGGCGCGGCGCACCCAGAGGAACGGACCCTTGAGCGTCGCCAGGTCATACGCGTGCATCGGCTGGTTGAGCTCGAGCAGGACGTAGTTGGTGGCGTCGACCACGTTGTTGATGCTCCGCATCCCCGCGGCGGTGAGGCGGTCCACCATCCATGCGGGCGACGGGCCGACCTTCACGCCCGTGATGACGGCGACGTGGAGCCGGGGACAGCCGAGGCGGTCGTCGACCGCGACGCGGACGCCACCGACCATCACCGGACCGAAGTCGTGCCGGCGGGCGGGGGGCACGTCGATGCGCTCGGCGCCCGCGATATCCGGGAGCCGGAACGGGAGCGCGTAGCTGGCGGCGAGTTCGCGCGCGACGCCCTTGTGCCCGAGCAGGTCGGGGCGGTTGGGCGTGACGTCGATGACGATCCGGTCATCGGTGATCGAGAGCGCGCGCGTGATGGGCGTGCCGGGGGCGGCGTCGACGTCGAGCGCGAGGATCCCGTCGCCGTCCTGGCCGAGTCCGAGCTCCTTGGCCGAGCAGAGCATCCCCTGGGAGAGCTCGCCGCGGATCTTCCGTTCATCGAGCGTGACGCCGCCTGGCAGGGTCGTGCCCACGCGCGCGAAGGGGTACTTCACCCCGACGGTGACGTTGGCAGCGCCGCAGACGACCTGCTTCTTGGTGTCGGTCCCGTCCTCGACCGTGGTGATGCGGAGCCGGTCGGCGTTGGGATGCGGACGCACCTCTTCCACCAGCCCGATCACGACCGCCTCGAGCTCGCGGTGGAGCGGCTCGATGCTGTCGGCGGGGGCGCCGAGCATGGCGAGGCGCGCCGCGATGTCACGGGCCTCGAGCGGGCGGCGGAGGAAGGCTTCGAGCCACTTGCGGGAGAGCTTCATCGGCGGCTCAGAGCGAGAACTGGGTGAGGAACCGCATGTCACCCGAGTAGAGGAGACGGATGTCGTTGATGCCGTAGCGCTGCAGCGCGATCCGCTGCGGTCCCATCCCGAAGGCGAACCCGGTGTACTTCTCCGGGTTGATGCCGACGTTCTTGAGCACCTGCTCGTGCACCATCCCGCACCCCATGATCTCCATCCAGCCGGTCCCCTTGCACGCCGGGCACCCCGCCCCGCCGCAGAGCTGGCACTGCACGTCCATCTCGGCCGACGGCTCGGTGAAGGGGAAGTAGGAGGGGCGGAAGCGCACCTGGGTCCGGGCCGAGAAGAAGCGCCGGGCGAAATGCTCCAGCGTCCCCTTGAGGTCCACGAAGGTGATCCCTTCGTCGATGGCGAGCCCTTCGATCTGGAGGAAGGCGGGGGCGTGCGACGGGTCGAACGGATCCTTCCGGTAGACGACGCCTGGCATCACGGCGCGGATCGGGGGCTGCATCTCCTGCATCAGCCGCACCTGCACCGGCGACGTGTGGGTGCGCAGCAGCATCCGCCCGTCGTTGGGCCGGCGGCGGTCGGACTCGCTCTGGCGGCGTTCGTTGGTCGGGAAGAGACCCGAGGTGCGGCCGCGCCGACGCTCCATCTCGATCGACCGGCGGTCGCCGGTGTCGAGATAGAAGGTGTCGTGCTGGTCCATCGCCGGGTGGTCGACCGGGAAGTTGAGCGCCCGGAAGTTGTGCCACTCCGTCTCGGCCTCGGGCCCGACCGCGCGGACGAAGCCGAGTTCGCGGAAGATGCCGAGGATCTCGTCGACCACCTGGGTGACCGGGTGGATGGCGCCGGTGTAGCGGCGGCGGGAGGGCATCGTGAGGTCGACGGCGGCGTCGGCCTTGGCCCTCGCGGCGTGCGCGATCGCCACTCGGCGCTCCGCGATGGCCGCCTCGAACCGGGCCTTGAGCTCGTTGGCGGCGGCGCCGACCTGACGACGCGCGTCGGGGTCGAGGGACGGGAGTTCCTTGAGGAGCGTCGTCAGCGCGCCGGCCTTGCGGCCGAGCACGGCGATCTCCTCCGCCTCGAGTTGGGCGGCGTCCAGCGTCGGGATACGCGCCAGGCGGGGCGTGAGCGCCGCGAGGGCGGGATGGTCGGTCATCGGCCGTTAGGAGGTGATACGGGGAGGGCCGGGCGCCAACGCCTGGCCTGGTACGCACATGGGGCCGGACGCCTGCCGGCACCGACCCCACACGAAATCAACTGCGCCCGCGATAAAATCGCGGGCCCACGTCGAGCTTAGACCGCGACCGCCTTGGGAGCGACCTTGGACGCCGCCTTGGCGGCCGCCTCGGCGACCTTGCCGAAGGCGTCCATATCCTTGACGGCGAGGTCGGCCAGCGCCTTGCGGTCGAGTTCGATGCCGGCGGCCTTGAGCCCCTGCATGAAGCGGGAGTAGCTCAGGCCGTGCATCCGGGCCGCCGCGTTGATCCGCGTGATCCAGAGGGCGCGGAACTCCGACTTCTTCTTGCGCCGGTCGCGGAAGGCGTACGCCATGCCGCGTTCGACGTTCTCCTTGGCGGCCTTGTACAGCTTGCTGCGGGCCTGGAAGCCGCCCTTGGCGGCCTTCATGATCTTCTTCTTGCGCGCGTGATGCGCGACGCCGTTCTTTACGCGGGGCATCGGGCGATCTCCTTAAGCGGAAAGGAGACGAGAAACACGCGGGAAGTCGGCCGAGCTCACAAGGTCACCCTTCTT
The DNA here is from genome assembly GCA_031365045.1 of Gemmatimonadota bacterium. Classification (GTDB taxonomy): domain Bacteria; phylum Gemmatimonadota; class Gemmatimonadetes; order Gemmatimonadales; family GWC2-71-9; genus CAMLHU01. Next base: position 2,662 of record JANLXK010000281.1, read on the forward strand.
GAGCTTGTTCTTCCGCTTGCGCGCCTTCTTCGTCAGGATGTGGCTGTGGTTCGCGTGCCAGCGCTTCAGCTTGCCGCTCCCCGTCTTCTTGAAGCGCTTCATGGCTGCGCGCTTCGTCTTCATCTTCGGCATTTCTGCTTCTCCCAGGTTGCCTGCCATGAATGGCAGGCCCTCAGTGTTATTTCGGTGCGATGACCATCGTCATGTTGCGGCCTTCGAGCTTCGCGTCCATCTCGACCTTGCCCACGTCGGCGAGCTCTGCCGCCAACCGGTCCAGCACCGCCTTGCCGAACTCGAGGTGCGCCATCTGGCGTCCCCGGTACATCATCGTCGCCTTGACCTTGTTCCCCTCGAGCAGGAACTCCCGCGCGTGGCGGGCCTTGAAGTCGTAGTCGTGGTCGTCGATGCCCGGCCGGAACTTCACTTCCTTCAGCTGGATCACGTGCTGCTTCTTGCGCGCGGCGCGGGCCGCCTTGGCCTCTTCGAACTTGTACTTCCCGTAGTCCATGATCTTGACCACGGGAGGCCGCGCCATCGGGGCCACCTCGACCAGGTCGAGGCCCGCTGCTTCCGCCGCCGCCAGCGCCTCTTCCACCGGAAGGACGCCCATCTGGCTCCCATCGGCCCCGATCACGCGGACCGGGGAGATGCGGATCTGGCGGTTGATACGGGTACGCCGCTCACGCTCGAAGGTGTTCAGTCTCGGTACTCCCGCTGAAGGAAATCAAAAGGCACCCCTTGGACCGGGGTGCCCGACGATGCCACACCCCCTGCAGGGGTCGGTGGACTTCGCTCGGACCCGGTGCCAGCCCTCAACATCGGGCGGCGGAGGGTGGAGGGCGACAGACAGCCCTCGCTTGTGTGGGTGCAAACATAGACGGGGTGAGGAGTTGAGTCAACTGAGACCGCTCGGCCGGCCAGACCTCACCCCCTAACCCCCTCTCCTGTTGGGAGAGGGGGAACAGATCGGCCCTACTCCCCCTCTCCCGCACCCTCACCCGTGCGTCGGAATGGCCGGGGTGAGGTCGGTCCACACATACCCCTTCTCCTCCTTCACCACCCGCCCCCGGCTCACCCCGGCGTCATGCTCCAGCACGATCCACCACCCCTCCCCGGCCGCCTTCTGAAGCAGCGTCCGCTTCGATTCGAGGGTCCGGAGCGGTTCCACGTCGTACCCCATGATCCAGGGCAACGGCAGATGCGCCACGGTCGGGATCAGGTCCGCGAGAAAGCAGGCGGTCTCTCCCCCGCTCTGCACCAGGATCGCCTGATGGTAGGGGACGTGGCCCGGCATCATCAGGGAACGGACCCCCGGGAGGATCTCGACGTCCCCCTCGATCAACTTCCACTTCCCCGCCGCGTCGACCGGCTCGAAATTGTGCGGGAGATAGCTCGCACGAGTGCGCTCATTCGTGTGGCGCGCGTAGTCCAGCTCCCCCTTCTGGACGACATAGGTGGCGTTCGGGAAAGCGAGGCGCGCGGGCGCACGGTCGCTCGGTCGCACTACAGGGCCCGGACCATCGCCACCCGCTGTCGTGCGTCCGTCCGCCGGTGCGTCCGTGCGAGTGTTGCCCCCCGCATGATCGAAATGAAGATGGGTATCGATCATCCACTTCACATCATCGGGCGTGTAGCCGAGTTCCTTCAGCGCATCTTCGAGCCGAGTGGGGCCGGGATCGGTCCCGGCGTTGTCGATCCCGAAAATGTCGCAG
>JANLXK010000290.1:0-7634 GCA_031365045.1 Gemmatimonadota bacterium
GCGCTGCTCGACTGGGCGTTCCAGCACGACTTCGACGTCAACGGTCCCAGCCTGTACCGCATGATGCGCACGACGTTCGAGGGCTGGAAACGGTACGGCGCGAAGGAGCCGGCCTGGCTCCATCCCCCCTCGAGGGTCAGGAAGGGACTTTGCCAGTGGCCGCGGAGCCCGACTTCGTCGATGTCCTGCGCAGTATCCGCCGCCAGCGTCGGGGCGATGAGACGCTGCCCGCGCCGGAGCGACGCATCAACGCCGAAGCCGAGCGGCAACGCGATCGCGCCCTGGAGACCGACCCAGTCACTGGTGCGATCGCCATCGTGCCACTCGTGGGTCGCCTCCGCGTTGAACGAAAGGCGGTCGAACGGGACGTATCCCGCCTCACCGCGCACGGTCAGCGGGGTCCAGCGGTCGCGGATCCAGGTCGTACCGCCGACCCGCCAGCGCGGCTGACGCAGCCCCAGGATGAGACCTTCGGCCGTCATCGTCTGGTCGGCGCTGTCGCCGGTCCACCGGCTGCGGGCGTAGATGACGTCTGCCTGGAAGTGCCGCCCCTCGCTCCCCTGCCGGAGGTAGGCGCGCGCCTGCAGTTCGCTGCGTGTCCCCTGGAGTCCCGCGCCGATCGTGTCCCCCTCGGTCACGAACCGATTCCGGTCGGTCGCCTGCGTGAGGTACTGCACCTGTACGCCGCGGTCCGCCCGCGGAACGAACTGCGCCTTGAAGACCCCCGAACTCACGCGGGCATCGGTGTTGAGGCCGGTGGACGTCGGTGCGTCGAAGTATTCCGCGGCACCGCTCAGCCCCAGCCCGTGCTTCCAGCGATACTCGACGCTCCCCTGGTACCGCGTGAGCTTGTCGTCGCCCGTCGCGATGCCGACCCGCGAACGCGGGGCGAGCCACTCATGCTGCGCGGTGTAGAGCAGGACGCGGAGTCCTCCCGGCCACCGTTCGATCTCGACCCGGTCGATCTGGGTCAGCGCAAAGAGCGACGGATCGACGCCGACGCTGTCAGTGCCCATGGGCAGGTAGGGCACGCCATCGATCACCCAGTCGATCGCCGTGGCGCCACGCCCGCGATAGTTGGCGTACGCCGACCGGCCGAACCAGCCGCCGCGCCAAACGTAGACGCCGGGTACTTCGCTCAGCAGGTCCGCCACGTTCTGCGCGGTGCGCCACGCGATGGCCCGGCGGTCGAGGACGATCCGTCCCCCGGCCGCCCGCGGCCCTTCCCCCCCAAGGAACGGGAGCACCGGAACCCGCCGGAGGGCCAGCGCGTCCGCGGCGAGGAGCCGATCGGTCGCGTCTTTCCGGAGCGAATCAGCCCGGGCCGAGTCGGTCTGGGTGGTGTCGGGGAGATTGGTGGGGATCTGGGCGGCGAGACGGCGAGACGGCGAGACGGCGAGGAGGAACATCCCCGCCGCTACCAGCGACCAACGACCAATGACCAACGACCCTCTGGCGATCACGCCGAGCGCGCGAACAGGAACTCCGACCAGAGCCGCACCGCCATCCCGGTCGGGCCCTTCACCGCGGCGGCGTCCTCGCGTTCGGTGTACGCGGTGCCGGCGATGTCGAGGTGCGCCCACTTCAACCCGTCGGCGAACTCCTTGAGGAACCACCCGGCGGTGATGCTTCCCGCGGCGCGCCCACCGGTGTTCTTCACGTCGGCCACGTCGCTCTTGTTGAGCTCGCGGTACTCGTCCCAGAGCGGGAGGGGCCACGCACGCTCGCCGGAACGCTCGCCAGCCTGCCGCAGCTCTTCGACCAGCGCGTCGTCGTTCCCCATCAGGCCGATGGCCGAGTTCCCGAGCGCGATGACCACCGCCCCCGTGAGCGTTGCCGCATCGACGACCACGGCCGGCTTGTAGCGCCGGGCCCAGGAGAGCGCGTCCACCAGGAGGAGTCGCCCTTCGGCGTCGGTGTTGATGACTTCGATCGTCTTGCCGAGGTGGCTCTTCACTACGTCGCCCGGCTTCACGGCCGTCCCCGACGGCATGTTCTCGGCCGAGGGGATGAGGCCGATCACGTTGAGCTTCGGCTTGGCACGCCCGAGCATCTCGAAGACGCCGAGCACGGCGGCAGCACCCGACATGTCGTACTTCATGTCCTCCATGTTCGCCGCCGGCTTGATCGAGATGCCACCGGTGTCGAACGTGACCCCCTTGCCCACGAGCACCACGGGCGCGGCGTCGCCACCCCCCTTGTACTCCATGGCGATGAAACGCGGTTCCTCGGCGCTCCCTTTCGCGATCGCCATGATCGCCCCCATCCCCTCCTTTTCGCAGCCGGCGCGGTCGAGCACCGTGATCGGGAAGCCGTAGCGCTTGGCGATCTCCTGCGCCCGCTCGGCGAGGACCCGGGGCGGGAGCATGTTCGCCGGCAGGACCTGCAGCCCGCGGGTGACCGCCTGGCCCGCCGCAACTGCGGCGCCACGGGCGTGACCCTTGGTGACTGCGGCGGTGTCGGCGGATGCGAGGATCTCGAACGCTTCCAGCTTCGGTTTCGGATCCTCCGGCGGCTGTTTGAGCTCGGCGTAGTGCCACGCGCCGAAGCCGAGTCCTTCCGCGGCCACCTGACCGACATCGGTCGCGGTCAGGCTGCCCTGTGCCTCGGGGGTCACGAACAGCGCCCCCTTGGGGGCGCCGGCCACGCGCGCCCGCTTGGCCGCGATCGAGGCGGCGCGGCGGACCTGACGGCGAAGTTCCCCCGGCTTCCCGGTGCCGACCAGCAGGATCCTGGTGGCGGAGCCCGTCGGGTAGAGGAGGACCGCCTCGTCCTTCTTCCCCGTGACGTCGCCGGCGGCGTAGGCGCGGGTGAGTGCGCCGCCCGACGAATGGTCGAGGGGAACGAGCGACGCCGGCAACGTGCCCTGCTGGGGGACGATGACGGCGAGGAACGAGGTCGAAAGCTTGTGCGGCGCGGTGTCGCTGACCGAGGTATTGAGCACGGGTAGATCGATGTCAGGGGATGCCCGAGGCGGGAATCGAACCCGCATGAGGGGTGAACCTCGGAGGATTTTGAGTCCTCTGCGTCTGCCAGTTCCGCCACCCGGGCTGCCCTTCAAAGTGGCGGAGCGGCAACCACTTAGGCAAGGGGTTATGTTGAAAATATGCTCCAGCGCCCCCCTACCCCGGGCCTGCATCCTTGGCACGACCTCGAGCCGGGCCCCCACCCGCCCGACCTGGTCACGGTCGTGGTCGAGATCCCGACCAACTCGCGCAACAAGTACGAGCTCGACAAGCCTTCGGGGCTCTTCAAGCTCGATCGGGTGCTCCATTCGAGCGTCCACTACCCCGGCTGCTACGGCTTCATCCCCCGGACTTACGCCGAGGACGACGATCCCCTCGACGTCCTCTTATGGACCACGATCCCGCTCTTCACCGGCTGTCTGGTCGAAGCGCGGCCGGTCGGGGTGTTCCACCTCGTGGACAAGGGCCGGAACGACGAGAAGATCATCGCGGTGGCGCCGAGCGATCCGTATACCGAACCGATGCACGACCTGAAGGACCTCCCGCCTCACGCCCTGCTCGAGATCGAGCACTTCTTCCAGGTCTACAAGAACCTCGAAGGGGGCACTACCAGCACCCATGGGTTCGAGGGGGCGGCCAAGGCCAAGGAGATGATCCTGGCCGGGATCGAGCGGTACAGGAGCAGCTAGGGCCGCAGCACCCTCGGTCGCCGCTGCATCCGTTCCTCCCGCAAGGTCATGATCCGGTCGGCGAGCCGGGCGCGCATCCGGTAGAGCTGGCCCCGTTGCACCGGGGAGAGGATGGCCGCCAAGTCACGCTGTTCCTCACCGAAGAGCCGCGCTCGAGTCACCTGCAGGGTCCCGATACTGTCCAGGGCGCGCGTGATGGCCCCGTTGTTGGCGGCGACACCGGGACGGAGTTCGCCCGCGAGCTGTTCATTCATCCCCCGATGCGCCGCCTCGAGGTCGCGCCGGCGCGAGGCGTACCGGACCCCGACCGCGAAGACCTTGTCGGCCTGATCGTCAGTAAGGCCGAGCTCTTCGCGCGCGGCGGCGCGGAAGTTCGCCTCGATCCGCTGACGGAGCCGGGGGGCCACGGTATCGTCGGGGATCCCCTGGGCCGCGAGCGGAGCGCCGAACGCCGCGAGAAGCAACAAGGTGGTGGTGGCAGTACGCATCATCCCTCCAAGGACCGCAGGACGCGGGTGAGCTGGGTAGAGTCGAGGTCGGTGAGTGCAGGATCGTCGCCGAGCGGGGTCTCCGCCAGCGGCGGTTCGATGGCCTCGGCGAGGAGCGTCAGTTCTTCGACATTCAGTGAATCGAGCTCGGGAAGGAACCGAGCTGCGGTGGCCGCAGGCGCCGTGGGCGTCGGAACGACCGGCCGCAAAAAGACGATGGCGATGGCCGCCGCCGCCGCGAGACCGACCAGGGTCCGCACCGCCGGACGACGATGGAGCGGACGGTGGCGGCGGAGCCGTTCGCTGACGGCACGGACCGAGGCCGGCACGTCGAACTCCCGCTCGACCCCCTCCCCCACCCCGACCGCGGCGCGGATCAGATCCCACTCGGCGCGGCACTCCGCACAGCCGGCGAGATGCGCCGTCTCCGAGGGATCCCAGTCGGCACTCCCCCGCGCGACCTCGGGCATCCGGTCCTGCAGCATTTCGTGGATCGTTCCGCTCATCGGACCAGCTCCTTCAAACGTTTGACCGCCTGGTGGTAGTGCACCCGGGCCGCTCCGGGCGTCGTGCCGAGCGCGACGGCGATCGCGTCGTACGCTTCGCCCAGCTGGACCCGCCGGAGGAAGACCTCCCGCTGCAGCCGCGGCAGTGTCAGCAGGCCGGCCCGGATCCGTTCTCGCGCCTCATCCGCTTCCAGTTCGTGATCGGGACCCGTGTGCGACGGAGCGTCGTGGTCGGCCAGGGAGAGGACCGTGCGCCCTTTGCGCTTCCGGGCTTCGTCCTTGAGGAGATTCCCCGCGATCGAGAAGAGCCAGCTCCGGAGTCCGGCATCGCCGCGCCACGAATCGAGCCGGCGGAAGGCGCGGAACATCGTCTCCTGCACCAGGTCGTCGAGCTCATCCCGCACTGCGCCGCTGCTGTAGAGGAACCGGGCGATGGCCGGCGCATGGCGCTCGACCAGGCGTGCCGCCGCCCGCTCGTCGCCCGACCGCCAGGCGGCGACGAGGTCGTGGTCGCTCGGAGAGGTCGGCTCTGCCGGTAGGGGCATCGGTCCTGGGGAGACGGGGGAGCGCAGAAGATGTTAAGCTACCGGGACTTCCACCTCCCCGGCCAATGGTGATCCCCCAGGTCATCGCCCATCGCGGCGCCTCCGGGCACGCGTACCAGAACTCTCTCTCGGCCTTCACCCTGGCGAAGCAGCTCCGCGCCGACGGCGTAGAGCTGGACATCCATGCCACCAAGGACGGGGTGCTGCTGGTGCACCACGACCGGGAGGTGCCTGGGATCGGCGTCATCGGGGAGTTCCGGCACGACGCCTTCGTCGGCTACCGGCTCCCGAACGGGGAACCGATCCCGACGCTCGGCCAGGTGCTCGAGGAGCTCGGACCCTTCCAGGTGTGGATCGAGGTGAAGACCCTCGCCCCGGTGTGGGACGCCCGCCTGCTGCAGGTGATGCGCGCCGGCCCGTCACCCGAGCGCTACGCCATCCACGGGTTCGACCACCGGATCATCGCGCGGCTCGGTGCGGGCGCCCCGCTCCTCCGCCGAGGAGCGTTGCAGGCGAGCTATCCACTCGACCTGCTGGCACCGCTCGCGGCGATCGGCGCGGATACACTCTGGCAAGAGACCGAGCTGATCGACCAGGCGATGGTGGACACGCTCCACCGCGCCGGGAAGAAGATCATCGGCTGGACCGCGAACGAATCGCGTGAGATCGCCCGACTGGTCGGCCTCGGCGTCGACGGGATCTGCGGCAATTATCCGGAGCGGATCCGCGAGGCTGTCGGAATGGGCGCAGCAAGTTGAGAGTCAGGAGTTCGGAGTCAGGAGGGGTGCGGCGTCGAATTCAGAGCACGGGCGCTGGCATCGCACCCCTCTGAACTCCCGACTCCCAACTCCTGACCCCCTAGACGCCCCGCTCCGCCCTCCGCACCTTTCGACAGTCACTTTCCGAGACCCATTCTGAAACGCCTGATCCGCTGGAGCTCCAGTGCGGTGCTCGGCGCCGCCCTGTGGGGATCGGCGCGGGCGGCTCACGCACAGCTTCCGTACGATCCGGTACTGCTGCAGCCTCGACAGGACAGCATGGTCGTGAGCGTGCAGGGGCGTGTGCTCGGGTGGTACACCTCACGGGTGGCGCTTGCGGACGACGGGCTGCAGATGAATGACCAGCTCTCGCTCGGCGAGCTGGCGCAGCAGCGCACCGAGGTCCTGGTGGATCGTGCCGGGAAGCTCCGGCGGGTGCAGCTGGGCGGGGTGACCACCGGGATCCAGATCCGGGCCTCGCTGGAGTACCGGCGAAACCGGGTGCGGGGAGTGACCGTAGCGAGCACGGCGGGTCTGCTGGGGGACTCCACGGCCCCGGTCGATACCAGCCAGGTCCGCTCGATCTCGGTGGTGGCGGACACCCTGCTCCCACCAGGGACCATCGATGACAACGCGCTCCTGCTCTACCTCCCCGCGCTCCCCTGGGCCGACGGCGTCCACTGGACCTTCCCGGTCTTCTCCGGGCAGGTGAACGTCATCCGGAGCATGACCTTCGCCGTCCGTGGCTCGGCGTCGGTGGCCCTCCGGTCGGGCACGGTGGAAGCGTGGGAGGTGGACGTCACCGGCGGCGCTTCGCCGGTCAAGTACTACATCTCACAGTCCGCTCCGCACCGCCTGGTCCGGATGGAGTTCACCAGCGTCGGGATCGTCTACCTCCTCGAGCATTGAAGTCACCTTCCCCGTCCACCTGAAGGTCCTCCCGCCACGGCATTGTCCAGGGCCTTGACGCCCTTGACCATCGCCGCGGTGGCATTCGCCTGCGCGCCCGCCGGCAGAGGCGGAACGACGCGGTCGGGCCCGATGACCTCGACCTGCTCGTGCACGCGCGGCGTGGTGGTCTGGAGCGCCGACCCGCTGGATTTCGCGAGCGTGGCGGAGCACGTCTTCATCGGGGGAAGGAAGTGCCGCTGACGAGCCGGATGACGGAGCTGCGGGAACGGTATAGACACCTGCCGCCGCAATAAGTGAGACGAGAGGAGACAAGAGGAGACGGGAGGAGTCCGCGACCTTGGGCTCCTCCCGTCTCCGTTCGTCTCCTATCGTCTCCTGCGCCCTCAGGGCGCAGCGTCCGGCTTCTCGTGCACGGTCACACAATCGGCCTTCGCGGCGGTGAGCTCGCGCTCGATCTTGGCGACCTGGGCGTCGAGGTCATCGATGCTGCTGAGGAGCGCGTCGCGCTTGGCGGTATCGTCGGTGCCCTGACGGGCCGCGGTGTGCGCGACGCGACCGAGGTCTTCGAGGGCGCTGCGGCGCTTGTTGTGGAGCTTGAAGAGTTCGCCCTGGAGGCGGATGGTCTCCACCCCGGCCTGGACCTTTTTGCCCAGTTCGGTGGCGGCGGAGTCGAGGCGTTCGAACAGTGTAGACATTGAGTTCTCCTGAGTGACCAGCGCTATCAGCTATCAGCTATCAGCTATCAGTCACAGTACGGGCAGATGGGCATA
>JANLXK010000299.1:0-6793 GCA_031365045.1 Gemmatimonadota bacterium
GTGCCGACGGTGGAGCGGCTGGAGACGGTCGGGTTCCGCTGTTCGATGGCGACGGAGGGGGCCACCCCTTCGAGCCGGTCCACCAGCGGCTTCGGCATCCGCTCGAGGAACTGCTTCGCGTAGGTCGAGAGCGACTCGATGTAGCGCCGCTGCCCCTCGGCGTAGAGGGTGTCGAACGCGAGCGAACTCTTCCCCGAGCCGGACGGCCCCGTGATCGCGATCAGCGCTCGGCGCGGCAGGTCGACCGTGATGCCCTTGAGGTTGTGCTGGCGGGCGTTGACGATGCGGATGACGGGGGCGGACACGGGGGAAAGATAGTTGAGAGTCAAGAGTTCAGAGTTCAGAGTCGAGGCCTATCCACCGCGACTCTCTACTCTTGACTCTCAACTCTTAACTATCTTCAAGGATGGCCGCCGTTCTCACTCCCAAGCTGCTGCGCCGCGGATTCGAGATCTTCGTCGTCACTTCCATCGTGGGGTACGCCGGGGTCCTGCTGTATGGCAACGACATCCCCCAGTTCCTGGCCTCGGTGGGCCGGATCCACTGGGGGTGGGTGGTCGTGGGGCTGGGGCTCGCCTCCATGGATTGGATCGGGGGCGGGGTACGGATCTGGATCCTCACCCGGCAGGTGCATCCACATCCGCCCCTCGGCGGAATGATCGTCGCCGGCGGGATGAGCTCCTGGGGGAGCTACCTCACGCCGTTCCAGTCGGGCGCGGGCCCGATGATGATCTACACGATGCGCCGCTACGGCGTGCCGGTGCCGGTGGCGATGACCTCGACGCTGATGACGTTCATCGCCACGGTCATCTTCTTCGCCATCGCGGGACCGCTCGCGATCCTGCTCGGCGCGGGACAGTCCCTCGGGAACCGGGGGAACGTGCTCGGGCTCTCGCTCTACGACCTCTTCCTCGCATCGCTCGGGATCTTCGCCGGGCTCGGCCTCCTGATGGTGGTCGTGATGGTCTTCCCGGGACTCGTGCGCGACCTGATCCACCGGCTGGCGCGGTGGGCGGGCACCAAGCACCAGGGGGTCGCCGAGCGGCTCGGCAAACTCGAGGTGGGGATCGACCAGGCCCACACGAGCATCCTCCGGTTCAACACCGTGCCGGGGTGGGCCTCCATCTTCATGGCGGTGATCGTCTCCGCCCCCTCACATGCGAACAAGCTCCTGGCCGGGTACGTGGCGCTCCGCGCGGTCGGGATCGAGGCCCACTTCGTCGACGTCCTGCTGTTGCAGGTCCTGATCACCTTCCTGCTCTACTTCGCGCCGACCCCCGGCGCCTCGGGGATCGCGGAGCTGCTTTCGGCGGCGGTGATGTCGGTGTATGTCCCGCGCGAGGTCGTGCCGCTCTACACGCTGATCTGGCGGCTCACGCTGAGCTACTGGACCATCGGGGTCGGCGCCTGGGTGTTCTCGACCTGGGTGCGCCGGGGGCTCAAGGGGCTGGAGGACTCCGGCGTGGGTGACGACGAGGGGGTGCCGGCGTGAGCCAGATGGCGGACGATGCCGTCGGCGTCACCGTCGACGCGACGCTCCTCCGGCGGCTCGTCAAGTACCTGCGCTCGGCGTGGCTCCTCACGCTCGGGGCGCTGGCGGCGCTCCTGGTCAGCTCGGCGCTCAACCTGGTCGGCCCGCGGGTGCTGCAGCAGGCCATCGATGTCGCGATCCCGAAGCACGACACCGGACTCCTCGCGACGCTCGCCGCGGTGCTCGCCGCCTCGCTCTTCCTCGAGTTCCTGACCGGGTACGCGAGCGCCGTGCTCACGACGCTGATCGGCCAGCGGGTGATGCACGAGCTCCGGCGCGAGATCTTCGCCAAGCTCCAGCAGCTCTCGATCCCCTACTTCGACCGCCACCCGGTCGGACGCCTCACCACGAGGGTCACCTCCGACGTCGAGACCCTCAACGAGCTCCTCTCGAGCGGACTGGTCACCGTCATCGGCGACCTCTTCACCCTCCTGCTGATCCTGGTGATGATGGCGCTGATGGACTGGCGCCTGACGCTGGTGGCCTGCGCGGTGATCCCCGGCGTGCTCCTCACCGCCTCGATCTTCCGGGCCCGGGTACGGGAGGCGTTCCGCGACATCCGGACGCGGGTGGCGCGGCTCAACAGCTTTCTCCAGGAACATCTGGCGGGGATGCGGGTGGTCCAGCTGTTCGGGCGGGAGGAGGCGGCGCTCGATGGCTTCAAGGCCGTGAATGAGGATCACCTCGAGGCCCAGCTCCGCTCGATCACGATCTACGCGGTCTTCTTCCCCATCATCGAGGTCCTCGCGGCCACGGCGATCGCGCTCCTCCTCTGGTACGGCGGCGCGCGGGCCCTCGGCGGCACCCTCACGGTCGGCATCCTCGCCGCCTTCATCCAGCTCACCCGCCGCTTCTTCCAGCCGCTGCAGGACCTGGCCGAGAAGTTCAACCTGTTGCAGAGCGCCATGGCCTCGTCGGAGCGGATCTTCAAGCTGCTCGACGAACCGGTGACGGTGGGGGAGGGTCGCGGGTCGCGGGTCGCGGGTCGCGAGGGCCCCGTGCGGGGCGAGGTCGAATTCCACGATGTCTGGTTCCGCTACTCCGAGGATGGCCCGTGGGTGTTGAAAGGGGTCAGCTTCGTCGCCGCGCCGGGGCGGACGCTCGCCCTCGTCGGGCACACGGGGGCAGGGAAGACCACGATCATCTCCCTCCTCCTCCGCTTCTATGACGTCACCCAGGGGCGGATCACGGTCGACGGGGTGGACATCCGCGACATCCCGCTCTCCGACCTGCGGAAGCTCATCGGCTTCGTGCAGCAGGACCTCTTCCTCTTCAGCGGCGACATCCTGCGGAATCTGGTCCTCGACGCCGACATCCCGCGGGAGCGGGCGGAGCAGGCGGCGCGCCGGGTCGGGGCCGATCGGTTCATTGAGAAGCTCCCGGCGCGCTATGGGCAGGTGCTGGGGGAACGCGGCAAGGGACTGAGCGTGGGCGAGCGGCAGCTGCTGAGCTTCGCCCGGGCGCTGGCGCTCGACCCGACCATCCTGGTCCTCGACGAGGCCACCAGCTCGGTGGACGCCGAGGCCGAGGCGCAGATCCAGCGGGCGTTGGAAGAGCTGTTGGTGGGGCGGACCTGCCTGGTGGTGGCGCACCGGCTGTCGACCGTGCTCGAGGCGGACGAGATCCTGGTCTTCCACCACGGCGAGATCCGCGAGCGGGGGGACCACCGCGACCTCCTGGCGCAGGGGGGCCTTTACGAGCGGCTCTACCGCCTCCAATTGGCCGGCGCGGCGTAGTCAAGGAGAGATCGTCCCCGGTGTGTCTGAACCGGGAAGATCGGGAGGACGGAAGAACGGACTGCCAGTTGGGGGCTGAAAGGCGAGATCTCCCCAGAAGGCAACCCAATCATTCTTCCGTCCGACCGTCCTTTCGTCGGTTCCCAGTTGCGGCTCAAGGAGGCCGTTCCAGCCCTAGGATCCGCGAGAATTGGGGGGCTTGAAGCCAGCGTTGTAACACGTGGAGAGGGGGTCGCCTGACGTCAAGGTGGGGGCCCCAACTGGCCTAACTCACCCTCCCTTGCCACCTTAGCAGGCCGTGGAGTAGCTTCCCCGGACGGCTTCCAGACGGGTCAATAGAAATGCTCCAGCTTGAATTCGGTGGGCGTACCATCAGTATCCCCACAGGGGACTCGGCCATTGGTGCCGACCCCGCGGGACTGGTGGCCCTCCCAGGCGCCCTCCCCAAGCACTTGGTGCTGAAGGGTGCGGCGGACGGCACGGTCTCGGTCCTGCCCCAGGCGGGCGCCGAGGTGCTGCTCAATGGCATCAAGATCGGCACCGATCCCCACCCCGTCCTGCACGGCGACAAGCTGATGGTCGCCGGCCAGGAACTGCTCCTGGTCGACCCCAAGCGTTCCGGATCCACCCAGTACGTCAACGCCAGTGAGCTCGCCGCGGCGATCTCGACCAAGAAGGCCGGGGCCTCCAGCGCCGGGATGATCAACGGCCGGCTGGTCTCCCTGACCGACGGGCGCGAATACGCCATCGGCGCGGGACGCGCGGTCATCGGCCGGGACGCCGAGTGCGACGTGGTGATCGAGAGCAAAAGCGTCTCGCGCAAGCACGCCGAGATCATGGGGACCGACAAGGGGTATCTGCTGGTCGACCTGTCGACCAACGGGACCTTCGTGAATGGCGAGAAGATCGCCGGCCAGAAGGTGCTGGCGCGGGCCGACGTGATCCGGGTGGGTGACGCCGACCTCCGGTTCTACGCCGATCCTCCGAAGGGGGGGCAGCCTGGAGCGCAGCCGTCCTCGGCTGCGGCCGCGCCCGCGCCGGCACCCCCCCCTCCAGCGGCTCCCACGCCGCCGAAGGCGAGCGATCCCGGCGGACCCCGGGCCACGATGCCGAACCCGACGCCGAGGCCGGCTCCACCGGGCCCTCCGCCTGCAGCAGCCGCACCCGCCCGCTTGAGCGACACGATGCACGGCACCCCGGCGGCAGCAGCTCCTCCGGGGCCTTTGGCGTCTATCCTCGTCCGAAGTGGTACCAAGAAGGGACAACGGATCCCGATCCGCGTTCCCGTGGTGAACATCGGACGCGCGGAGTACAACGACATCGTGCTGCCCGAAGAGAGCGTAAGCACCCAGCACGCCAAGCTGCAGCGGCGCGACGGTGTCTGGTTCCTGGTGGACCTCGGCTCGACCAACGGCACGTTCGTGGACGGCGAGAAGCTGGGCGGGGAAACGCCCATCGCTCCGGGCTCGACCATACGATTCGGCGATGCGTCCGTGGTCTTCGAGCCGGATGACGACGCGCTGGGCATCGGCAAGGGCGCGGCGGGGACCAAGGTGATGGGCGCGATGAAACTGGACGCGCCGGTTCCGGCGCCAGCGGCGCCGGCTCCACGGGCGCCGGCACCATCGAAGGCGCCGGCCCCCGCCCCCGCCGCTCCGGCCCCGAAGCCGAGAGCGCAGGCGGCCGCGCCCGCGAAAGCCAGGCCCGCACCCAAGTCGGCGCCTGCCGCCGAGGGGGGCGCTCCCAAGTGGCTCATCCCCGTGATCGCGCTGGTCGTGGTCGCCGCGGTGGCCGCCTTCTTCCTCCTCAAGTAGCGGGCGCCCCCCAGTGCAATTCTCCTGCGCCGCGCGCACCGATGTCGGCATCGTCCGTTCGGGGAATGAGGACAACTACCTCATGCTCGCCGATCGCGGCATCTTCATCGTTGCCGACGGGATGGGCGGGCACGCGGCGGGTGAAGTGGCGAGCGAGATGGCCGTCCGCCTCATCAGCCGCGACCTCGGCACGGTCCGCGGCATCCCGGACGAAGAGGTGGCGGAGCGGATGCGCCAGGCGATCCGCGGCGCCAACGCTGCGATCTACGAGCGCACCCTCACCGAGCACGACAAGCGCGGCATGGGCACCACCGCCACCGCGCTGGTGCTCCTGCCCAACCGGTTCCTGCTCGGGCATGTGGGCGACAGCCGGGCCTACCGGCTCCGCGACGGCCAGTTCGAGCAGCTCACCAAGGACCACTCCTACGTCCAGGAGCAGGTGGACGCCGGGCTCCTGACGCCGGAGCAGGCGCGGGTCCATCCGTACAGCAACGTCATCACCCGCTGCGTCGGCGCCAACCAGGACGTCATCCCCGACACCTACGGCGGCGACCTCCGCACCGGCGACGTGGTCCTTCTCGCCTCGGACGGGCTCACCGGGATGCTCGAGGACGAGCACATCCACAAGATCCTCGAGGCCCCGGGCGGGCCGCAGGACTGGGTGGATGCGATGATCAACGATGCCAACCGCCGCGGCGGGCTCGACAACATCACGGCCATCCTGGTGAAGGTCGACTCGGAGTGAACGTCAGCTCCGAGGGGTGAGTGCAAGGGGTGAGTGGGCGGGGAAGCGAGCGAGGAGAAAGGGGCTCCGGGAAGGTCCGGGGCCCATTGCTTTCACGCATTCTCGCTCGCGCGCCCGCTCGCCCCTTGCACTCTACCCTCACCCCTGCACCTTTAGACAGCCTTCCGCAAGCTCCTCTCAGGAGTCGTCCATGTCCACCACGATCATCCTCAACGGCAAGTCCACCTCCGTCGACGCCGAGCCCGATACTCCGCTCCTCTGGGCCCTGCGCGACGTGCTCGACATGACCGGCACCAAGTACGGCTGCGGCATCGGCGCCTGCGGGGCCTGCACCGTGCACCTCGACGGCGAGCCGGTGCGGAGCTGCCAGACCCCGCTCAGCGCGGTCGCGGGGAAGAAGGTCACGACCATCGAAGGGCTCTCCCCGGACGGGACCCACCCGGTCCAGCAGGCGTGGATCCAGGCCCAGGTCCCCCAGTGCGGCTATTGCCAGTCGGGCCAGATCATGAGCGCCGTGGCGCTCCTGGCCAAGACGCCGAAGCCCACCGACCAGGATATCGACGCCGCGATGTCGGGCAACATCTGCCGCTGTGGCACGTACAACCGCATTCGCTGGGCGATCAAGGTCGCGGCGGGAGGTGATACCGCATGACCACCACGATCGATCGACGCAACTTCGTCAAGGCGACGGTGGTCGCGGGCGCGGGGCTCACCTTGGCGTTCAACCTCCCCGGCTGCGCCCCCGCCAAGGAAGAAGGTCCCGGCGCCGACCTCAACGCCTTCCTGCAGGTGAAGCCGGACGGCTCGGTGATCGTGACCGCGAAGCACCTGGAGATGGGGGAGGGGACGTACACCGGCCTCGCCACGCTCCTGGCCGAAGAACTGGACGCCGACTGGGCCACGATCTCGGTCGTCGGTGCCCCAGGTGACGCCACCAAGTACGGCAACAACGCGCTCGGGGGGATCC
>JANLXK010000358.1:0-1447 GCA_031365045.1 Gemmatimonadota bacterium
CGCCATCCTGCTTCCCACGAGCCCGGCGATCCAGAGCGCCAAGATCGCGGGGGTCATCAGCACGATCCCCGCCGCGAGACGGATCAGCGCCACGCGGGAGCGTGAGACCGGGAGGGTGAAGACGTAGACCCACCGGGTCCAGACATCCGGCAGCCAGTTGGCGGCGGCGAAGAAGATCCCGAACGAGAGCGCGACGGCCGGATAGAGCGGGGCGAAGATCCGGGACTGCTCGAGCAGGAGCTCGACCCGTCCTCCCCACCAGCGCACCTGTCCGTCCACTCCCTGGACGGTGAGCAGGGGGAGGAGGGCCGCCACCACCACCGCGAGCGCCAGCACCGGCGCCAAGTAGCGCGCCTGCGCGGCGAGCGTCACGCGGAACATTTTGCCGTTCATGCCGACCTCCGATCGAACCGGGCCCACCGGAGCAGCTCCACGAAAACATCCTCGAGGTCGAGCGCGACCACCTCGCGCACCGCGCCCCCCTGGGTCACGAACCATTGTTCCATGCCATCAGCCCAGTCGCGCACCAGCCACTCTTCCCCGCGCCCCACGGGCGTTTCCCGCGCAAGCAGCGTGAAGGGAGCGCCGTCGGGCACCGGGCCGACCCCGTTCAGCCGGATCCGCCGCACTCCCGCCTTGAACCGTCCCATCGGCATCTCCGCCACCAGCCGACCCGAGTCCATCAGGCCGACCCAGTCGCAGATCCGCTCCAGCTCGTGCACCAGGTGGCTCGAGATGAAGAGAGTCGCTTTGCGTTCATCCACATACTCGACCAGGGCCGAGAGCACGTCGCGGCGCACCACCGGATCGAGCCCGTCGGTCGGCTCGTCGAGGATCAGGAGGTCGGGGCGCTGCGCCAGGGCGAGGAGGATCATCAGCTTCCCCATCTCTCCCTTGGAAAGCCGGTCGATCCGCCGATCGGTCGCCAGCCCGAATCGCATCCGTTGCGCCTCGGCCCACGCGGCATCCCACCCCGCGTGGAAGGCGCCGTGGTATTCGATCGCCTGCGCCACGGTGAAGTGGTGATAGAGATGCGGGCGCTCCGGCACGTACCCGGTGCGGGCGAGCGCCCGTGGGAGCTCCGTCGGGATGTCATGCCCGAGGACGGAGATCTTCCCTGCGGTGGGACCGAGGAGGCCGAGGAGGGCGCGGATGGTGGTCGTCTTGCCGGCGCCGTTGGGGCCGAGGAAGCCGTAGACCACGCCCGAAGGCACGGAGAGGTCGAGGCCGGCAAGGGCCGTGCGTGAGCCGTAGCGCTTGACCAGCCCGCGGGTGGCCAGGGCCAGTCCGTCGGCGGGCGCGACGGCGTTCATTCGACGGGTGCCCCCTCGGTGGTCACGCCATCCCAGAGGCCCGTGTCCATCCGCTCGGGCCGGCGCGCCGGCGGCACGTCGTAGCCGAGCTTGCGCAGGTGCTCGCGGGCTCGTTCGGTGGCCACCCGCCCCTG
>JANLXK010000410.1:0-1542 GCA_031365045.1 Gemmatimonadota bacterium
ACCCCTCACCCCTTACCTTAGTGTGATGCGCCCCCGCCTTCTCTTCCTCCTCAAGTACTTCCTCTTCTGGCTCGGCTTCTTCGTGGCGGGGAAGCTCGTCTTCCTGACCTGGTTCCTTCACCAGACCGTCGCACTCCCCACCGCGACCACGGTGGGGATCATCCTGCATGGGCTCCGGATGGATGCGGCAGCGACGGCGTATCTCGCCGCCCTCCCCTTCTTGTTGGTAGTGGCCTCAGCGTTCGTGCCCTGGCGCTACATCCGCCCGATCATCAAGTGGTGGACCATCCCGGTGCTCATCTACAGCGCCGGGCTCACGATGGGGGATCTGGAGCTCTATAAGGAATGGGGCTTTCGGATCGACGCGACCTGGCTTCAGTACCTGAAGACCCCGGCGGAGATGGGTGCGAGCATCACCACGTCGCCGCTCTGGCTGCTGTTCGGGATGATCGGCGTGATGTCGTTCGCCGGGCTCTGGGCCTTCTTCCGCTGGATCCTCCCCGCGGCCGACGCGCTGCCGGTCACAGGAGTGTGGGATCGGATCGGGAGCGCGCTCTCGACCGCGTTCTGTGCCGCGCTCCTCATCATCCCCGCGCGGGGCGGGCTCCAGCTCGCGCCGATCAACCACAGCTCGGTCTACTTCTCGGATTCCGACTTCGCCAACCAGGGTGCGATCAATGTCGACTGGAATTTCTTCAACTCGATGTACCGGGGCGAGGAGGACCAGACCAATCCGTACGTCGTGATGCCCGACAGCGTGGCGATCGTCATCCGCGATTCACTGCTGACGCGCGGTGGGAGCACGCCGAGTCGGCGTTTGCTCCGCATCGCGCGGCCGAACGTCATCATCATCATCTGGGAAGGACTCACCGCCAAGGCGGTGGGCGCCCTCGGCGGCGTGCCGGGCGTCGTCCCGCAGTTCGATTCGCTCACGCGCACCGGCGTCCTGTTTGATCGCTTCTACGCCTCAGGCAACCGCACCGACAAGGGGATCGCCGCGATCTTGAGCGGGTATCCGCCCCTCGCCAGGACCTCCATCGTCAAGGAGCCCAAGAAGTACCTCGGACTCCCCGGGCTCGGCCGGAGCTTCCGCGACATCGGCTACAGCACCGAGTTCCTCTATGGTGGGGAGCTCGAGTTCGCCAACCTCCGGGCATTCATCAGCACCAACGGATTCTCGCGGCTGGTGGCGAAGGCGAGCTTCCCGCCATCGAGCTGGAACTCGAAGTGGGGCGCGCACGATCACGTCCTCTTCCAGCGGCTCCTGGCCGACGCCGACAGCGCCCAGGCCCCGTTCCTGTTCACGGCGCTGACCCTCTCCAGCCACGAGCCGTACGACATCCCCGTCGGCTACGCCTTCGGCGATTCGACCAAGACCGCGAAATATTTCAGCTCGCTCCACTACGTCGACTCCGTCCTCGGCGCTTTTGTCGCCGAGGCGTCAGCGCGTCCCTGGTGGGACTCGACCGTCGTGATCATCCTCGCCGACCACGGGCATCGGCTCCCCGCCATCGAGCTTACCAGCGATCCGTATCGCGAGGA
>JANLXK010000446.1:0-1232 GCA_031365045.1 Gemmatimonadota bacterium
GGGCGCGCGCGCGGCGTGGCGTTCCACCAGTCGTTCGGAAGCCTGGTGGCCCAGGTGGCGGAGGTGTCGATCGTGCAGGGGAAGGTGAAGGTGCACCGCGTGACCTGCGCCGCCGACTGCGGGACCATCGTGAATCCCGACATCGCCACCGCGCAGATCGAAGGGGGGATCATCTTCGGATTGAGCGCGGCGCTCTTCGGCGAGATCAACGTTGAGGGGGGCAGGGTGAAGCAGTCCAACTTCCACGACTATCAGGTGGTCCGGATGATGGACGCGCCCGCCATCGAGGTGCATTTGGTGTCGAGCGTGGCGGCCCCGGGGGGCGTGGGAGAGGTGGGGACGCCGCCGATCGCCCCGGCGGTGGCGAATGCGGTGTTCGCGTTGACGGGTGTGCCTGTACGCCGGCTGCCTATCAGAGTTGGGAGTTGAGAGTTGAGAGTTAAGAGTTCAGAGTCGAGAGTAGGACTTCATCGATCGAGGCTCCGACGGAGAGCGTCCAGCATGGCTCGCACCTCTCGAGCGTTGGACTCGAGTGGCTCATAGTCGGCCGACGAGATCCAGCCAAGGTCGCGAGCAAGCAGCAGTTGGTATTGGATCTCCTGGGTCGACCCCAAGGCGACCCGCAAGAAGTAGGTGAACTCCTTACGTGTGCCCCTCCCAGCGCCCTCCGCGAGATTCGAGCCGATCGAGACGACGGCCCGACGTAGCTGGGAGGTCATCCCGTAGGTCTCCTCGCGGGGGAAAGCCTTGGTGACTTTGTAGGTCTTCAGTGCAAGGGCGTGAGCCTTTTCCCACACCTTCAGTTTCCTGAAATCCGACACGCTGGCCTCCTGTGATAGCTCCACAGTATGGCCAGCGTGTGAATTGTGGTAACCAGATCTTCACATCCGAGGCGCCGGCCGACGCACTCCATTCTCAGCCGCTCACCCCTCCAAACTCCCCGCTCCAAACTCTTGACTCTTAACTCTCAACTCTCAGCTCTTAACTCTTAACTCTTAACTCTTAACTCTCAACTCTCAACTCTCAACTCCCTACCATCCCTCCGTCTTCACGTCCGCCAGCACCCCTTCAAGATCGTTGAACTTCACCGACTTTACGGCGGCGGGGAGCAAGGGGAGTTCCATCTCGCTCAGCGGACCCACGACATGCATGCGGGTGCGGAGCATCCGGCCGTCCTGCAGTTCGACCGTCACCGGGACGTACATCTGGAAGGAGTCCGGGGCGTCGGTCTG
>JANLXK010000455.1:0-5758 GCA_031365045.1 Gemmatimonadota bacterium
AACGACTGAAGAGGCCTAGTTGGTCTTCGGTCGCGATCCCCGCGCCCGAATCCCCGATCGTCAGCGTGATCGGATCACCATTGGTGACCTGGATATCGATCGTGCCACCAGCGGGCACGTGCTTGAGCGCGTTGTCGATGAGGTTGCCGACCACGCGCTCCAGCATTCCGGGGTCGCCGCGGATCGGTGTCGCCGGGCCATCGACGGTCAGTCGCACGGTGAGGGCCTCGGCCAGGGCACGATAGCGCTCGGCCACCTCGGCAGAGAGCTCGCGAAGGTCGAGGTCAAAGCGATCTTGGGGATGCAGGCCGGTCTCGTTCCGCGCCAAGGTCAGTAGATCGGTCGCGAGACGAGAGAGTCGCACGACCTCCTGGCGACACCGCTCGAGTACGACCCGGTACTCCTCCGGTCCACGTTCACGCTTGAGCGCCAGGTCGAGCTCGCCCCGCAGGGCGGTGAGCGGCCCCCGGAGTTCGTGGCTGGCGTCGGCCGTGAAGCGACGCTGGACGGTATTGCTCGCCTCCAACCGGGTGAGCATGGCGTTCAAGACCTGGACCAGGCGCGCGAATTCGTCGACGTCGGCATGAGCTGTGATCGCCATGGCTTGCCCACCCTCGCCGATCGCCTCGGCCTGGGCGGTGATCTCACGGGTGGGACGCAAGGCGGCACCGGCGATCCGCCATCCGATCAGGAATGCCGCCGCGCTCGCCGCCAGGACCAGGCCAAGGCCAAGGAGCGCAAAATCACGGAGCGTGCGCTCGAGCGGCGCCAACGGCGCCGCGACCTCAAGGAGGTGGATGCCGTGGGCGGCGCCCAGGAGTCGCAAGGGATAGATGACGCAGCGCAGCATCTCACCACGCCAGAGGTGACTGTCCCAGCCGATGCGCCCTTCACGGGCCGCGGCCAGTCCCCTGGTGGGCAATTGAAGGTCTTCGGGGAGATTCGCGCTCCGGGCGACGGGGCGTCCATCACTCGTCCAGAGCTGGGCGTAGCGGGTCAGTTCCGCGCCTGCGCCCGTCCGTGAACTCAACAGCACTCCCTCATGGAACTGGAATGCGGATCCGACCTGAGCAGCGCCAGCCGCCGCTTCCACCTCGGCGAGATGCAGCAGGGTGCCATCGAGTTGCTTGTACAGCAGGGTCCGGAGGGCGTAGACGCTGATGGCCACGAGGAGAGCCGTCAGGGTGAGGACGGCGACGGTGGTTCGGAGGGCGAGGGCCACGCGGAAAGAGCGCATCTCCTACTCGAGATGCTCCACGCGGAGCGCGTAGCCTGCGCCACGCACCGTTTGGATCAATCGACGTTGTCCGCTGCCTTCCAGCTTCCGGCGCAGCGTTGAGATATGGGCATCGATGACGTTGGTCCCGGGGTCGAAGGACATGTCCCAGACCTTTTCCAGGAGCGTGGCACGACCGACCACCCGCTCCGGATTGAGGAGGAGATACTCCAGCAGCCTGAACTCGCGCGGGGCGAGGTCGATGGCCCGACCGCCCGATCTCACGATCCGGCGCAGGCGGTCCATTTCGAGGTCCTGATACCGGAGGATCCCGGTGGTGGGGCCGAGTTGGCGCCGGGTCAGGGCATGGACCCGTGCGAACAGCTCTTCGAGCGCGAACGGCTTGGTGAGGTAGTCATCCGCGCCGGCGTCCAGACCCCGCACGACGTCCTGGGTGGAGTCCCGGGAGGTCAACATGAGAATGGGTGCCAGGACACCCCGACGCCGCAGGTTCGCCGCGACCACGAGGCCATCGGCGCGGGGCAGCTGCACGTCCAGCAGGATCAGGTCGTAGAGCGTCAGGTGGGCCCGTTGCTCGGCCTCGGCACCATCCCCGGCGAGGTCTACCGCATGCCCCTCTTCCTCCAGGGCCTGCTTGAGGAACCGGGCGACCTTGGCTTCGTCTTCGACCACGAGGACTCTCATGGATCTCGGATCGGGTGGAGTAACAGCATATCCCTCCGGAATGTCCGTGAACGATCCTTAGCGATCCTTAATCTGCCCATGAAGGAGCGATAAGGTGCGCGCGCTACCGTTCTTCTCGACCCCACTACTCGGGAATGGACGGACGCATGCGCTCCACGAATCTACGTCGATGGCTCTTGGCTGCGGCACTCCTCGGGCTGGCCACGCCCCTGGCCGCCCAGATCGACTAACGGAACCTCGATGATGACCGGCCGATGGTGACGGAGGATGCCTACCCGGCCGATTTCCGGGCCTTCGAGTTCCTCTTGCCATACGCGTTCGAACGCGCCCGCGGGGGAGGTGACCTCCACGCGCTGATCCCCGAGATCGAGTACGGCATCTTCCGGAACGCGGAGATCGGGGTCAAGCTGCCCCTCGCCGCGGCCGTCTCGGGCGGCGCGGATGAGTGGGGGGTGTCCGGGGGGAGGATATTCGCCCTCTACAATCTGAACACGGAAGGTCTACGACTTCCCGCGTTGTCGGCCCGGGCGGATCTTCTGCTGCCGATCGGGTCGCTCGGCGGGAGATCATCCCGCGTCGGCCTGAAGGCCATCGCGACCCGGTCCTGGGGCCGGATGCGGTTGCACGGGAACGCCGCCTGGACCCTCGGATCGGACCCTCGGCCCGCCGCGGTCGAAGCCGGGCCTCGTTGGAGCTACAGCCTGGCCGCCGATCGCACGCTCTTCCGTCAGAGCACGCTGTTGATCGGAGAGGTCGTCGCACTCCGACCGATCCCCGGCGCCCCCGTGCAGGTCAACGCGGGGGTCGGCCTCCGGTATCAATGGACCCCCACCAGCGTGATCGATGCCGGACTGCGCCGCCGGATCCGGGATGCGACCGGGCCGGATCTTGCCGTTACCCTCGGGTTCTCTCATGTCTTCGCCTTCCCGGGGCTGATGCCCCGGGGCGCGGGCCGGTGAGCAGGAGACACCACTCATGAATCGTCCTTCGTTCTTCGTGGCCCTCGCCCTCAGCGGGACCCTCGCGCAGGGGTTGGCCGCCCAGGACCGCCGCAACGAGCAGTTCTACTTTCCGGGCACGTTCAACTGGCAGTTCCTGGAGCGGTATCCGGAAGGCGGGCGCCTGTTCAACGCGTTCGACTACGGCCACGCCGTGCTCTACGAGAAGCTCCTCACTCGGCCGCACCAGTTGGAGCGCGAATTGGAGGTGCGCCAGTTCGACTACCTGACGACCGACCTGCTGGTGCGTCCGCCGCGGTTCGCAGTCGCGGAGGAAGTGGTCGAGCCCGCGTATTCCAAACTGGCTTGGCGGGCCAAGATGATGTTCGACTGGGCCCACCTGCTGCACCGCCAGATCTACGACATCTATGCCGACCCACGGTTGTCGCGAACGGCCCAGGACTCCTTGATCGAGCGTGTCACGGACTACTACCTGTCCAACCGGCGATTGGCCTTCGCGGTCGTACCCAAGTCGATGGCACTGATGGACGACCAGTACTACAGCCAGACCTTTCGCCACCGCTTTCCCAAGTTCAACGGCCTCATTTGGGCCTACCATTGGCTCCAGGTCGGCCTGTACGAGCCCCTGATCGCCGGCGAGACGGTGTCGGCGCGCAAGTCGGGCGTCCAGGCCGCCATTGCTCGGTTCTGGAGCATGGTCGAAGCGCCGCCGTCACGGTTCCCGAAGGTGATGCCGATGGCCCCTGTCATCGCCCCCCGGTTCACGGCGGCGCATCCCCGGGCTGCGATCATCTTCGACAACCTGCACATGACGCACGACATCATTTCCGATATCCTGGCCTCGGACAGCGTCCCGATGGACCGGAAACGAGCGGTGATCTACCGGGCGCTCGACCAGATGCAGGACACGACCCGGGACGTGATATCGCGCGGCGAGTGGGTGGAGATGGGGGCGATGATGGGCGGCGTTGGAGCCATGGGCGGCCCGGCGACGGACCTGCTCCCGCCTCTTTCGGCGGCCACCACCGCCACCCCACCGATGGCGGGAATGGACCACGCCCAGGATGCGCGACCTGACTCCCTGGCCGCGGGTCCGGTGAAGGCTCCCGAGGATTCCGCCCGGCATGCACGGATCGGAGCGATGGAAGCGCTCTCCGAACGCCTGTTGGCGGATCCCGTCATCCTCGAGCGGATCGCCTCCGACACCGCCCTGCGGCGCCTCGTGGGTGAAGTGCGCGGCGGAACATTCCTGCCTGCCCCGTCGCGACCACGGATGCCGGCACCGAAGCGATCGCGCCCGGCACGTCCGGACTCGATGCCGGGCAGGTCGCACACCGGCATGCCCGGAATGCCGATGCCACCCGACTCGACGCACCATTGACGTGCCCCCACTCCGCGAGAAACACCTCCGATGAGCCCCTTCCCGCTGCACAGTGGGCACCCGATGGTGATCCACTTTCCCCTCGTCGCGCTCGTAGCTGCCGTCGCGCTGGACGCGCTCGGCGCATGGTCGGAGTCATCACGCTGGCGACCGACCGCGACATTCCTGTGGTGGGTCGGGCTGCTCGGGGCCGTCGCCGCGATCGCTACTGGACTGATCGCCTTCAATCGCGTCGAGCATTCCGAAATGGCACATCTCCAGATGATCCTGCATCGCAACCTGGCCTTCGCTGCGGTCGCAATCCTGTCCACCACGGCGATCTGGCGCTGGCGTCGACCATTGTCACGTGGTGCGGCGCTCCTTGGTGTCCTGGGTGCCGCCGGGCTCCTCGGGGTCGGGTATCTCGGCGGCGAGCTCGTGTTCCGTCATGCGGTCGGTGTTTCGACCGAAATGATCGAACAACTCATGATGGAGCGTGGCGGGCATTCGCATGGTGTGGAGCACATGGAAGGCATGCCCACGGCAGGGGACAGCGCCGCGATTCCAATGCCGCCGGGGCATCACGCCGGGCCGCACGACGGGCGCCCGGATAGTGCCTCTTCCCCTTGATCCAAGGGGGCGGGAGCGGTCGAATATGAAGGTACCTTCATATTATGTTGGGGACACCTTCACTTGGCTTGATTAGGTTCTGTTCACGATGCCACCGTTCCTCGCTCCACTCGGCCGACGCACCCTCGCGCTAGTCGCCCTGCTCGCCACCTTGGGCGCGGTCGCGGCACCGGTGTGTGCCACCCCGATGGAGGAGAAGGCTCCCGCGTCACACTGCGGGAGCCCGACCGACCAGGGGATGCCCCTGCATGGCGCTCCCGCCGGAGCTCCGACCCACCACCACACGGTGGCCCTCTGTGGGTCAGGGGTGTGCCTCTCTTCACAGATCTCGTCCACGACCGTCGTGGCCGTCGCTGTTCCGATCGCTTCCTATCCGCTGGACGTCGAGGTCGCCTTGACCTCGGTCACCCCGCAGCACACTACCCCACCTCCTCGAAGCTGACCCCACGCAGGTGAGACAGCTCCGCGCGTCCGCGCGGCAGCGGCCTCCATCCTCTGATCGCGCCTGATCGCGCGTGGGTACAGCATGTCATTCAGATCCTTGTTCCTCGTCGGGGGCCTCGCCCTCGTCCAATCGATCGGCTCATCGGTCGCGGCCCAGGTGCCCCTGCGGCTCGGCGACCTCTATGGGGCGCTGCCCTCCGCGAGCCCCCGCATCGCTGCGGCGGCCGCACTCGCGCGCGCCGCTGAGGCACGCGTGGCGCCAGCGCGCACCCTGCCGGACCCTCAGCTCCAACTTGGCCTGATGAACCGCGAGTTGCCGGGCCTGGGACTCTCGGACCCGCTGGGGATGAACCAGATCCAGTTGATCCAGATGTTCCCGACCGCGGGGAAGCTCGGGCTCGCGGGCCGGGCGGCCGCGGAACGGGCGACCGCGCAGCAGGCGCG
>JANLXK010000154.1:0-1338 GCA_031365045.1 Gemmatimonadota bacterium
GTGAATTCGTGGAAGGTGAACCCCGTCTGCCCGTCGCGAACGGTGTCGGCCAATCCTCCGGTGCTGCGTACGACCGGCACGCTGCCGTAACGCATCGCGATGAGCTGCCCGAGTCCGCAGGGCTCGAACAGGGAGGGCATCAGGAAGAGATCGCTCCCGGCGTAGATCTGCGGCGCCAGATCCGAAGCGAACGTCAAAACCGCCGCCATCTTGCGAGGGTGGTAGCCGGCCAGGTGCGCGAAGGCGTCTTCGTACGGCGCGGCCCCGGTCCCCAGTACGACGAACTGCGCCTCGCCGGCCACGCCGCTCATCAGGAGGTGGATCACGTGCCCCGTGATGTCCATTCCTTTTTGCGCGTCAAGACGCGTGACCATCGCGACCAGCGGCACCCCTTCGTCCTGCCTCAGCCCCAATCGTTCCTGCAAGGCGAGCTTGTTCGCCACGCGCCGCTGCGCCGTCGTCGCGTCGAAATCGCGGACCAATCTCTCATCGGTGGCGGGGTTCCAGACGTCGTAGTCGATTCCGTTCAGGATGCCGTAGACGTCGTCGTGCCGGGCGCGCAAGAGCGGGTCGAGACCGTTCCCGCCTTGAGGCGTCATGATCTCTCGCGCGTAGGTCGGGCTGACGGTGTTGACCAACGTCGCGTGAAAGATCCCCCGCGCCATGAAGTTGACCTCGTCCCAACCGCTCTCCTCGAGCAGCGGCGGCGCGCCGACGCCCAGATACCGCACGACGCGCCGCGAGCTGCGCCCCTGATGCGCGAGGTTGTGAATCGTGAAGACCGTGGCGACGTCGCCGAACCCATCGTCGCCGCGCCCCGTCGTGTCCAGCCACATCACGGCGGGAGCGGCGTGCCAGTCGTGAGCGTGCACCACGTCGGGACGAAAGCCCAGGGCGGCCGAAAGCTCGAGCGCGGCGCGCGAGAAGAACGCGAACCGGTAAGGATCGTCGTCGTATCCGTAGATGTTCGGCCGATCGAAGAGGCTGCTCTCCGCGATCAGGTAGACCGGAACGTCACTTCCCGGGAGCACCGTTTGCAAAACCCCCGCCGGAAGGGGACCCGCACCCAGGGGGACCGTCAGCCCGCCGGGAAGGTGAGTGAACCCGCCCTCCCCCGCACGCGCGGCCCGCTCTTGGGCTTGATACGCAGGCATGACCACGCGCACGTCGTGGCCCAGACGGGCGAGCGCTTTGGGGAGCGATCCCGCCACATCGCCCAGGCCTCCCGTCTTGGCGAACGGGGCGACCTCGGCGCTGAGGATGAGTATGCGTAAGCGGGAGGACATCGGCCGCGCATTCTAGCCGGGAGCCAAGAATGGGGTCAGGTCTCCCATTGAG
>JANLXK010000468.1:0-2675 GCA_031365045.1 Gemmatimonadota bacterium
CTGCCTGGGCGTCTACGTTCTGACGTTCCAGCCGCTCGTCTGGCACCTGCGCCACTCGCTCGATCGCCTCTTGCTTCAGGTCTACCCGTCGATCCTCCTGGTTGCGGCGCTTCGGCTCCCGCGCGCGCCGATTGCGTCAGCCCCCCCCCTACCCCGCCCCGCGCCCCCCTGGACGCGGGGGCCGGTCCGCCCGCGCTACCCGCACTGGTTGGGATTCGCCCCGGTGGCGCGTCGCGCCGGCGGGGGGCGAGGGGGCGCAGCCCCCGCAGCCCAACCCTCGAGCGAGGAAGGCGACCCCACTTGGGATCGCCTCCGGAACGCCACGGACAGGGAGGGATTCGAACCCTCGATACCGTTGCCGGTATGCCAGTTTTCGAGACTGGTTCCTTCAGCCACTCGGACACCTGTCCAGCGAACTGCCGACTTCGATTGCGGGAGGCCTTGAGGCCTCTTCTATCAGATTTCTTACCCCGACCAGCCGCGGCGAGAGCCGCGATCGAGACTGGTTCCTTCAGCCACTCGGACACCTGTCCAACTCGACCTGATCCTGCCCCTCGAAGGCCTTCAGGCCGCTTCTATCGAAATTCCGCTGGACAGCCTCGCCTTCAGGCGAGGTCTCACGAGGACACCTGTCCAGCGGCCCAGAAAATAGGCGGTCGGGCGGTCAGGCGGTAGGGCGATAAGCCGCTCACCGCCTTGAGTTTACGCCCGACACCCACTCCGTCATCGGCGGGCCTACGGGGCCCGGCTCTTGGCGTCGAGCGACGCCTGAAGCCGCTGGTCGTGGTCGTAGATGTCCTCGTAGAAGAGGATCCCTCCCTCCGGAGTCGCGACCGCGGTGGTGTAGAAGATCAGAACGGCCGTTTTCACCTGGACCGGCACTCGCACAGTGTCGGCGCCCGTGAGGGCAGAGTCGATGCGGCTGAGATCCCACCCCGGCACCTCGCGCAGCGCCCAGGCCGCGAGCGCCGCGGGATCCTGCAGCCGGATGCAGCCGTGGCTCAGGTCGCGGCGGGCCCGGTGGAAGACGGTCGTGTCCGGCGTGCCGTGAAAATAGACGTCGGCGCGGTTCGGGAAATTGAACTTGGTGAGGCCGAGTGAGTTCCAGGGGCCCGGGCGCTGGCGGACGCGGAAGCGCCCCTGCTGGAGCGCGGTCAGCATCGCCGGCGTCACGCTGTCGCCCAGCACCGAATCCCTGACGCCAAGGACCTCCATCCGCTCTTTCGCCAGGAAGCGGGAGTCGCGGATGATGGCCGGGAGGATCTCCGCGGTCAGGATCCCCCGCGGCACATTCCAATAGGGACGGAATTCGACGTTCCGGAGGGGCTGGATCATTACCGGCGTGCGATGATCGAACGCACCACCGGTGACCACCGGCATCCGGAGCGTCGGCGCTCCGGTCCCCCCGATCGAATCGAAGGCAAAGAGCTCGAAAGCGGGGACATTCACCACCAGCAGCCGCTGCCCCTCGAGCGACGGGAGCCACCGGAGCCGTTCGAGGGCGAGGGTGATCTGGTGCACCCGATGCGCCGGAGGGATCGAGAGCGCTTCCCTGGTGCCGCGACCGAGGACGCCGTCGGGGGTCAGGGCGTGACGCGCCTGGAACCGCTGGACCCCCTGAGCCAGGGTGCTGTCGTACCAGCTGCTCGGCGTGAACGACACCGCCGAGGGGAGGTCGCCGAACGCGACCAGGCGCCGCCAGAGCTCGGCCCTGCCCGCGTAGCGCTGACCGGGGCGAACGAGGGTGCGCGGGAGAGGCCGCATCACGAGCGTCGTCGCCAGCTGGCGATAGAGCGAGAGCTGCCGCAGGAGATTCCGGTACTGGGCGAGGTGCGGTTCCACCTCCCGCGCGAGCGCCTCGACCGGTTCGCCGCCCCCGGCCCGCTCGAGGAGCGCCGCGGCGACCGCGACCGGGGTCTCCGGCTTCACATGTTCGAACGGGACTTCCGGGACCCGACCATCGCGGAGGTCGTGCAGATAGCGCGCGACGGCCAGACTCAGGAGGAGGTCGCGTCCACTCCGGCGCGTCGGATCGGTCTCGGGGCCAGCGGTGAGGAGCGAATCGAGTCGAGGGACGTCATAGTCGACGGAGTCGAGCCCCCGTTCATTGGCGGCCCGGAGCGTGGCGATCGCCGCGCGCGCGAAGTCGGTGTAGCCCGCCCCGAAGTCCCAGAAGGGCTGGTCTCCGTGCGCAGCGTAGAGCGCATCGAGCACACCCCCCTGCTCCCGGAAGAGGGGGTGGCGTGCCTCGGGCAGAGCGCCGGCCGTGATAATGGCGCGAATAAATGGTGCGGCGGGGTCCTGGGACTCGGCCCGCTGCGCCGCGAGGAGGGACAGGGCGGCGCCGAGGAGGAGACGATGCGTAATGGTCACGCTCGTGGAGTTGCGGGCCAGAGCCGCATCGCCTCACCGTGCGCGCGCGCCACGTCGGCCGACTCCTGGATGCGCCGATGGTACTGCTTCTGAAAGGTGTCGCCATCCTCGTTGGGGCTCAGCAGGAAACGCGCTTCCTCGAGGAGCGGGCCGGCCGGCAGCGCATTCTCTCCCGCCTTGGCGAAGAGCGCCTCATCGATCTGCGCGGCGAGTCCCGACATCGGGCGGATCCAGGCGAACCAGGGGTCGTTCAGCAGCAGCTGCAGGAACGCCATCGCGCTCGGCACCCGGCCGTGCACGAC
>JANLXK010000508.1:0-2273 GCA_031365045.1 Gemmatimonadota bacterium
GCCGGGAATGCGGTCCCAGGTCGTATCACCCTGCCGTTCAACGGGGACACCCACCTCGGGGACCGCGAAGAGGATCCCATGCACCGTGCGGACGCCCGGCTCCCGGAGCACCGAGCGATCGACCGACATCGCGTCATCCGAGGGGATGAAGCCCCGGAGGACGATGAGCGCCGTATCGGTCCCCGCCAACCGGAACGGGGTCGCGATCTCGACCCCGGGGGCCCCGTCATGCGCGCGCCCCCGGAGCACGAACTCATGGTCTGGGTCGAAGCTCCCGGTCGCGACGACTACAATGTCGGGGGCCAGTGCGCCCGCGCCCGGCAGGACCAGCGCGGGGAACGCTCGCGCCGTCCGGGCGAGCGCGTTCGCGCTCCGCCGGTCCTCCAATCGTCGGAGCTGCCAGAAGCCGAGCCCCGAGCAGACCACGGCGGTGGCGAGGGCGAAGAAGAGGAAGACCCAACGAGAGCGCATCTGTCCTTCCGGGGAGACGAAGCGGCGGCCGGGCCGAAAGGCCGACGGCGAGGTGGTTGCTAACATATTATAAGACAACAACTTAGCTATAGACGACCGGCTGGCCTGGCCTTTGCATTTCCTGCCGGAGTCCCACCAAAGCTAACTGTACCCGGAGGCCATCGATGCGTGCCACTCTGCGAGCGCTCCTTTTCCTTGCCCTGCTGATGCCTGCGGGCGGGACCCTAGCGGCCCAGCACCACGGCCTCCGACCCGTGGAACGCGATCGCAACCGCGATGGGGATGGCAGCGGCTTCTGGGCGATCGTCGGTCTCTCCCGCGGCGACGAGCGGTATCGGTTCGACACCGATTCGACCTTCAGCGACCCGTTCCAGGCCAACTCCTTCCTGTTGAGCGCCGGCGGGAGGGTCTCTCCCGACTTCACCGTCGGTTTCGAATGGAACATCTGGTCCAGCTACGAGGCGGCCAGCGACCAGCGGCTGCAGGCGCTGAGCCTGGTCGGGAACTGGTACCCCATGGGGTCGCCGGTCTTCCTGAAGGCCGGTATCGGGCTCGGGTCCAATCGGATCGAGGATGCGACCGGCGTCTTCAAGGACTCGGGGTACGGCATCACCCTCGGCGCGGGCGTGGACATTCCGATCGCGCGACGGGTCGCCATCCAGCCCCGCATCGACTACTACGCTCAGCGGTACGACTCCCCCGGGCAGGTCAATGACTATCGCGAGCGGCTGACCCAGATCGGCGTCGCGCTCCGGTTCCGCTGAAGACATTCCTCCCGGGCGCCAGCCCGGGAGTTTCCCGGCCGCGGTCTCCACGATCCGGTCGGATAGAGGTGCCCCGCCAGGGGTACCACGGCACTACCGGCGGCGTGTCCTTCCCAGGGCGCGCCGTCGTGCTTTCGGGCCCTCAGAAGCGTCTTAAGCCCCTGTCACCTCTTAACTTGACCCCGTCCGGCCCCCCCGCTACTTTCCTGCCCTCCACGCCCTCGTGGTGAAACTGGTAGACACGCTATCTTGAGGGGGTAGTGCCGCAAGGCGTCGCGGTTCGAATCCGCGCGAGGGCATGCAGGACGGGGCGCTCCCTGCGAGCGTCCTTTTTGTTCCCGCCAGCGTAGCTCAGCCGGTAGAGCACCGCATTCGTAATGCGGGGGTCATGGGTTCGAGTCCCATCGCTGGCTTGGTGGCCGTGGAGCGATCATCACTCCCGGTTGCGACCCGTACGAAGTGCGAAGTCCGAAGTGCGGGGTGCAGGGACGCCGGCGTCCTCACCCCCTGCACTTCGGACTTCGCACTTCGCACTTCGCACGCTCAGCCGGCCAGGAAGGACTCCCTAAAGTAGCCCACCGGGATCGTCCCCATCCCCATGAACTTCTCGTGGAACGCCTTGGCACTGAAGGCGGCCCCTTGTTTCGCCATCACGTCCGCCCGGAGCTGCTGGATGGCGGTCTTGCCGAGGTTGTAGGTGATGGCCTGGGTGGGCCACTTGGAGTAGCGGTAGAGGGCGCGGGTGGCGGTGTCGAGCACCGCCTTGGCCACGGCATCGTGCGCCGCCGCGGCTCGGGCTCCCGGGAAGAACTCCACGTGCTCGGCGAAGAAGTCCACCGCCTCGTCGAACGCCATCCGGCCGGTGTGGACACCTACGTCCACGCGCACGCGCACCGCACGCATCAGCTGTCCCTGCAGCATGTACAGGTACTCGCCGGCGGTGTAGAAGCCGTATGGTCTCCCCTCGGCCGGTTCGGCCATCAGCTCCTCGGCGTAGAGCGCCCACCCCTCCGCCGCCATCGAGTCCTCCCACATCGA
>JANLXK010000538.1:0-5372 GCA_031365045.1 Gemmatimonadota bacterium
GGGGGTCGCCGCTGCCGACGTGGGCTGCTGTGCAAGGAGCGGCACGGCGGCGATCGAGAGGATGAAGAGTGAACGTAGAGGCCGAGTGGCCGCGCGAAATATCTGAAGCATGTATGGACTCCCGGTTGAAAGGCACCCTGAATCTGGATTGGTCGCTCTGTCTCCGCCACTCCGCCCGATGCTGTACCTTTCTTCATGCAGCTCGAGCCCATCCTCGCCATCGTCGGCCCCTTCCTGACCACTGCCGGCGCCGGCCTCCTCGCCTTTGACGTCCTCCAGGGCCCCATCCGGCTCACCCGCCGGCAGGACCGGACCGACCTGCTGGTGGAGGCGAAGCAGGACCACGACGCCACGGCCCGCGACCTCGCCCAAGCCAGGCCTGCGGGGACCACCGGCGTGCACAAGCTCGAGGTGGCGGCCAATGAGGCGAGCTTCGCCAGCACGGTCGGTGAGGTACACCGAGACTACGCGGCCGCGTTGGTGCGCGAGGGGGCCAAGACCTTCCGCCTCGCCATCTGGGGGCTGGTCCTGGTGATGCTGGGGGGGATCGCCCAGACCATCGCCGCGGTCCTGGTCGCGACCAGGTAGGGTGTACCGACGTGAAGCGGGGGGCCAACCGGCCCCCCGCTTCATTCGTGCTGCGACCAGCCCGTGCCGCCATCGCGGCTCCGGGCCGTTCTGTCAGTTGATCGTGGTGCCGGTGATCGTCACGTCCGCCTGCGACCGGATGGTCCCCTTGAAGCTGCCACCGGTCATCGTGATGGCGGCCCCGGTCAGGAGATTCCCCTGGAAGTCGGAGCTCGTGAACGTCGCTGCCTGCGCGACCCGCCACGTCACGTTGGACGCCTGCGCCCCGCCGGCCATCACCACCTGGAAACCGGTGCCGGTGATGGCGCCGGTGCCGCCGGTGCCGACCTTGAAGGTCCAGATCCCGTCCGACGGTCCGTCGAGCGTCAGCAGGCCCGTCGCGGTCGCCGCGCCCCCGAAGCAATACAGACCGGGCGCGAGCGTCACACCCGCGAGAGTGCCGGTCAGGTTGGTGCACACATCGTCCGTCTGGGGCGCCAGCGCCGCGTAGGTGTTGAGGAAGTCACTCCACGCCTGCTGGGCGATCTCATCCCCCAAGTTCAACGCCCCCGTGACGGAACAACCGGTCTGGGTGACCGAGCCCGCGGGGCTGGCCTGGAAGGTGCCGACGCTCCCGGTGATGATGCCCCCGGTGCAGGTCACCGCGGCATTGGCGAGCACGGCGACGTTCGACGACTCGGTCGAAATGCCGTCGATCGCGCTGGGCCCATTGATGGCGTTGGGCCCGCCAAGGCGTGACGCGTCGTCGCAGGCGGCGGTGAGCAGGACGCCAGCGGCGAGGGCGATTGAGAACAATGACTTGGACACTTGGGGATCTCCGTGGGACTGGTGGACGAGCAGACCTGAGAAGTACTGGGCCCAAAGTATGGGTCACTGCTTCTCTGGCCCATCACACCATCGGGTGAAATCGTGCGTACGACGGTTGAGCCACCGATGAGTTTTCCGCACCGGGTACCCGCGGCCTCCGGGTCCTGGACACGATCGTGCCCTGGAAGCCATCCCGCGCTTCCAGGGCATCGACCTTCTATCCCTCCATGTACTGCCCTACGGGTTCGTGATCTGCGTCGCGTTGAGCGTGACCGCGGTCTGCGCCAGCGCCCGGCCCAGCATGATCGTGCCGGTGTTCATCGAGATCAGGGTCTGGGAGAGGATGATCCCCTTGAAGTTGGCCGTGGTGCCGAGGGTGGCCTGACCCGCGACCTGCCAGAAGACGTTCTTGGCCTGCGCGCCTCCAGTCAGGGTCACGATGGCGCCGTTGGCCACGGTGAGGTCCTGCGCGATCTGGAAGATCCAGACGGCATTGGCACCGCCCGAGAGCGTCACCGCGGACGGGATCTGCACACCGGTGCCCCACTTGTAGAGCCCCGGGGTCAAGGTCATTCCCTGGATGTTGCCGGCGCCGAGCTCGGTGAAGTCAGGCAACGTCCGGCCGGCGGCGTCGGTGTATGCGGCCTGCATGTCGAGCACCGCGGTGGTGAGCATCGTCGGGGTCGGCGGGTCGTAGTCGGCCGCGTAGAGCAGCCCGGTCACCTGGGCGGAGCTCGCCGAGGTGGTCGGCGGCGCGATGATCGCGAAGCCGGTAAGGAAGGTCGCGGCCGCGGGGCTCAATCCGACATCCCCGACCACGGCGGTGGCACCGGTGGTCGAGACCCCGGACTTGGCCAGGATCACGAAGTTGCCGGCGGTGCCGAGGTTGACGATGGCCGGACCGTTCACCGCCGTCGCGACCGTGGTGAAGTTCCAGGAATAGGCTGCGCCCAGGCCGACGCCCGCCACGTTCTTGGCACCGGTCGAGATGCTGGCAGTGTACGTCGTATTCGCGGCGAGGGTGCTCGACGGGTTCAGCGTCGCCGTCGTGCCGGCATAGGTCACCACGGCTGGAACGCTGACGAGGCCGTTCTTGAGGGTGAACGTGGTCGCGGTCAGGGTCGCGGCATCCATCGCCTCACTGAAGGTGGCGGTGATGTTGCCGGACCGGGAGGCACCGGTCGCGGCGTTCGCGGGGCTGGTCGACAGCACCGTCGGCACCGTCGGCACCCCGCCCGTGGTGAAGGTCCAAGAGTACGCCGAGTTCAGGACCATGCCGCCCGCGTCCTGGACACCGGTCGAGATGGTGGCGGTGTACACCGTGTTCGCGGCGAGGATGCCCGTGGGCGTCAGCGTCGCGATCGTGGCGGCGTAGGTCACCACACCTGGAACGTTGATCAGGCCGTTCCGGAGCGTGAACGTCGAAGCCGTGATGGACGCGGCGTCCATCGACGTACTGAAGGTGGCCTTGACCGAAGCGATCCGGGAGACCCCGCTCGCGCCGCCCGCGGGATTGGTCGACAGCACCGTCGGCGACGTGCCCGTGGTGAAGACCCAGGTCTTCGAATGGGCCATGCGGTCACCGTCCAGATCGCGGACACCGGTCGTGAGGGTGGCGGTGAACGTCGTGTTCTCGGCGAGGGGGCTCGCGGGGACCAGCGTCGCCGTGACGCCGGCATAGCTCACCACACCCGGGACGGCGGTAGCGCCGTTCTTGAGCGTGAACGTCGTCGCGTTGATGCTCGCGCCGTCCAGCTCCTCGTTGAACGTGGCCGTGACCGCCGCGTCCAGGTGGACCCCGCCCCCGCCTTCCGCTGGGCTGGTCGCATTCACGGCCGGCAGGAAGGGCGACGGCTCCAGCTCATAAGGATTGCAAGCAGCGGTGAGCAGCGTCAGTGCGACAACGGCCCCCGCGGCGAGCCTGGGCCGGGCCAGGACGCGTGCCAGGAACGTGGGAACGGTGGGCGTGTACATGGGTCCAACTCCTTGGGTCGTAGTGCGCTGTCGTGCTCAGGAGATACCAGCGGAAGGTAGACGCGGGCGTCCGGTCCGCCCATCACACCAAAGGATGATTTCGTGACTACGACAATCGAGCTACCCGTGCCACGGCCTCCCGGTCCTCCCGGGAGGATATCCGGCGAGGGAGTCGCTTAAATGACCGGCGCGGCCCCGTGGGGTCGCGCTGGCCTACGTGTGTCGTCGCCCAGTGGCTCAGGCGATCAGCAGCACGAGGATGACCACGGCGAGCACCAGCACCAGGGTCGAGACGACGATAGTATGGGTGCCTTCCACCATCACCGCTTCGTTCGCGGCCCTGGCGGAGGCGATGGTCGGCGCATTGGCGTCGTTCTGCGCGAACAGCGTGGACGACTGCGGGGCCGGCGTGGTGACGGCCGGGGTGGTCGCCGGCGCCGGAGCGGCCGGGGCGGCGAGCGCGGGGACCTGCGCCTGCTGGCTCAGCAACGAGGACGCGGCGGTGACCGAACAGAGGGCGCTCAACGTGAGAGCGACCCGGACCATCCGCGGTGACAGCTTCTTGATCTGCACGATGAGCTCCTTGATATAGGGGGCCCGCGGGACATCCCCGCGGGTGCGTCTCTTCACGACCTGCTATCGATCAGGCCTAGCGCCGACCCGGGTTGCCGGGGGTGCCGCCGTTCTCGTCGTTGGAACCGTGGCGATGATTGGAATTGCCCGGATCGCAACCTTCGGGGCCGTTGCCGACGCCCTGGTTGCACTTCCCGCGCGGCTTGCCCGACCCGTTCTGGCCATTGCACCCGGTGAAGGCGGTGCCGGTGATGGTGACATCAGCGCGCGACCAGATGTCGCCGAAGAAGGTCCCGCCGGTGAGCGTGATGCCGGCGCCCGCCAGGATGTTCCCGACGAAGTTCGAGGTGGTCATCGTCGCCGCTTCGGCGACCCACCAGGTAATGTTGCACGCCGACGCGCCATTCGCGAGCACGACGTTGAAGTTGGTCCCGGTCAGGGCGCCGGTGCCGACGGTCCCGATCTTGAAGCTCCACAGGGCGTTGGACGGCCCGTCGAGGGTCAAAGTGCCGGTCAATGCCGCGGCGGCGGGGAAGCAATAGGCGCCCGGGGCGAGCGTGACGCCCGCGAGGGTACCGGACAGCGTGGTGCAAACATCGGTCGGCTTCGGCGCGAGCGCCGCGTAGGTCGCCAGGAACGCGTTGTACGCCGCGATCGAGGAACCGGTGCCGACGTCGGTCGATCCGGTGACCGGGCAGCTGGTCAGGGTGATCGAACCGGTGGGGGAGGCCTGGAAGGTGCCGACATTGCCGATGATGGTACCGTCGGTACAGGTCACGGCGGCGTTGGCAAGGACGGAATAGCCTGAGCCGGGCGCCTGGGAGGCGGCGAACAGCCCCTCGGTCGACTCGTTGGTGCCGGTGGGCCCCGTCGTGTTGTCAGCGCACGCGGCGGAGAGGAACGCCAGCGAGAGCACGAAGGCGGTCGCGAAGCGGGTCGGGATATTCTGCTTGAACATGGGGCTGCCTTGGTGAGGACTCATCTTCAGGGATAGAACAGCAGAGGCCGCCAGGTGCGGACTGCCGCACCCGACGAACCCCTTCGTGACTGCTTACGGCTTGCGCGGTGCGACGAGGTACGGATCCGCGACGAGGAGCCGGAACTGGCTGCGGCGATTGGCGATGTTCGCCGGATCATCCGCGGAGGCTTCTTCCGGACCCGCGACCAGGAGCTGGCCTTCACCCTTGGTGGAGATCTCGATCCGGACCGGAGCGACGCCACGCCCGACCAGGTACGCCTTGGTGGCTTCGGCCCGACGGAGGCCGAGCGCCATGTTGTAGCCGGAATCGCCGGGCTGGCTGGCGAAGCCGGTGATCACGATCCGCATCTCAGGGTTGTCCCGGAAGATGGGGACCTTGGCGTCCAGGATCTCCCGCGCCTCGGGGGAGAGCTCGCTGCTGCTGCGGGTGAAGAGGACCATCCGCTGCATG
>JANLXK010000553.1:0-1458 GCA_031365045.1 Gemmatimonadota bacterium
GGGTGGAGTACGTCACCGCGAATGGCTTCGCGCCGAGGGTGATCGACATCGCCGACGGCGCGCGCCTCGATGAGATCAAGACGAGCTCGGGTATCCCGATGGCGATGCGTTCCTGTCACCTCGCGCTGGTCGGCGGCTACGCGGTCGAAGGGCACGTGCCGACCGACCTGATCCGGAAGATGCTCCGCGAAAAGCCGCAGGCGCGCGGGCTCGCGATCCCGGGGATGATCAGCGGGACGCCGGGGATGGAGAATCCCGGCGCGCCGCCGCAGCACTACGACGTCCTCCTCTTCCAGCGCGACGGGTCCAGTAGAGTGTACGCATCACGATAAGGAAGGTGAGCCGGGAGGAGCCGGGAGGAGCCGAGAGGAGCCACCCGACCCTCCCGGCTCCTTTCGTCTCCTTATGACTCCTCCCGTCTCACTCTCCGTCCCCGGTCCCCACAACGGGGCGAGTCTGGTGGTGGCGGGAGCGCCGCTCCCTGGCGCGCGCAGTGCGCTCGTGCTGGTGCACGGCCGCGGGGCCGATGCCGAAGGGATGCTCGACCTGGCGCGCCATCTCAGCGCCGAGCGCTTCGCCTGGGTCGCGCCGCAGGCCAACGGGCACACCTGGTACCCGTTCCCGTTCCTGGTTCCGCTCGACCAGAACCAGCCCCACCTCGATTCCGCCCTCGCGGTCCTCACCGCCATCACCGACCAGCTCGCCACCGACGGCATCCCCTACGCCCGCCAGGTCCTCCTCGGCTTCAGCCAGGGCGCCTGCCTCGCGCTCGAGTTCGCGGCGCGCTCCGACCGCCGGTGGGGCGGGGTGGCGGGACTCTCGGGCGGCGTCATCGGCCCCGATGGGACCACCTGGGACCGCCCGCGCGGGATTGCGGAGACGCCGGTCTTCCTTGGCTGCAGCGACGTCGATCCCCACATCCCCGTCACCCGCGTCCACGAGACCCGCGACCTCTTCACCCGCCTCGGCGCGGTCGTGGACGAGCGGATCTACCCGGGGATGTCGCACACCATTAACGACGACGAGATCGCCGCCATCCGTTCCCTCCTCGGAAGCGTTCCACGCTGAACTCTGAATCCTCTTCCGCGGGGCCCCCGTAGTTCACCCGACCCTGACCAAGGCCCCACGTGCTTGCTGTCGTTGCCACGCTCGCCCTGTTCCAGTCCTCCGCGCCGGCACATCCCCCTGTCACCCCCCCTCGGATCGAGGCGGCAGTGGTGGTGGACGGCGAGCTCACCGAACCGGCCTGGGGCCAGGCCGCGCGGCTCGACGGTTTCACCCGCTATCAGCCCACCTCGGGGGACGCTGCCGACAGCACGGTAGTGCTGGTCTGGTACTCTCCCACAGCGATCCACTTCGGCATCCGGGCGTACGAATCGCACGGGGCGCCGAACGCCACGCTTGCCAACCGCGATCACATTTTCAGCGACGACAACATCCAGCTCTTCCTCGACACCT
>JANLXK010000161.1:0-5529 GCA_031365045.1 Gemmatimonadota bacterium
GTGGGGAGCGGTTCGTTTTGGGTTCCCCCTCTCCCGCAAGTTTGTGGGGGTCAGGGGGAGAGGCTGAAGGCGTCTAAACCATTGTCTTTATTGACAATACAGGGGGTCTACCCCGATTTTCAGGGGAATGTCTTTGGACACCCCCGCCCAAGCCCGTGCGCGCGCGGTCCGCCGCGTCCTCACCTCCCTGCTCCTGGCCAACCTCGCCGTCGTGGCGATCAAGGTCATTGTGGGGCTCGCCACGGGCTCCCTCTCCGTCCTGGGCGACGCGGTCCATTCCTCCGTCGACGGCGTCAACAACATCGTCGGCCTCGCGGTGATCCGCTTCGCGGCCCAGGGGCCCGACGACGATCATCCATACGGGCACGCCAAGTTCGAGACCCTGGGTGCGCTCACGATCGTCGTCTTTCTGTCGGTCTCCATCTTCGAGCTCCTCCGCGGAGCGCTTGACCGCCTGCTGCACGGCGGGCACACGATCACGGTCCGCCCCTTCGACCTCTCCCTCCTCGTCCTGACCCTCGGGATCAACATCGCGGTGGCCTGGTACGAGCGCCGCCGGGGACGTGCACTGCAGAGCGACCTTCTCATCGCCGATGCCGCCCACACGCAGTCGGACGTCTATGTCACCATCGCGGTGCTCGCGGGGCTGGCGCTGACCCGCATGGGGTTCGGCTGGGCCGATCCGGTGCTCACGGTCGTCGTCGCCGGGTTCGTCGCGCACACCGGTTGGGAAGTGGTGATGCAGGCGACCCCGACGCTGGTCGACCAGGCCGCGCTGGACTCGCACGAGATCGCGCGCGTCGCCGGTGCTGTGAGCGGCGTCGAGAAGGCCTATTCCATCCGCTCGCGCGGCACCGGACACCAGCGCTTCACCGAGCTCACCATCAGCGTGCCCGGTGAGGTGACGGTCGCCTCGGCCCACCGGGTCACCGAGGCCGTGGAGGACGCGCTCCGGCGCGACCTGGGGTTCCACGAGGTCGTGGTGCACGTCGAGCCATGCTGACCGCCGCCGAGGCCACGGGCCGTCGCGTGCGCCGCCGGGCGCCGATCTCGCTGCAGCAGCAGTACCAGCAGTACATCATGCAGCGGATCGAAGCGTACAAGCACTCGCTGTCGCGCAACGAGCTGATGAAGCTCGCGGCGGAATCGACCGCGGAAATGGTCGCCTCGCTCGAAGGACAGCTGGTGCTCACCGAAGTGCTCGTGCTCGAATCGGTGGACCGGCTCATCGCCAAGCGGATCAAGCTGCCGTCGTACAAGCGGTGGCGCACCCATTTCCAGAGCATCCGCGAGGCGCAGCGGGAGCCGAACCGCTGGGGCCTGGCGCCGCATCATCCGGTGGTGCGGCTGCTCAGCCGGCTGGAACCGGGGGACCGCGCGCTGCTGATCGGTACCGGGTGCGGCGCTACGGCTTGCCTCCTGGCCGCCTATGACGTGCAGGTGACCTTTCTCGCCGCCGACCTGGCGCGGGTGGAGGCGCTCGAGCTCCAGCTCGCCTCCGAGGCGCTGGGCGAGACGGTCGAGGCATACGTCGTCCAGCTGGGGAACGGGTGGCTCCCGCGGATCGAGGGTGAAGCCCATCTCGTCATGATCGACGCCGACGCCCTTCGGACCCTGACACCGGCGGAGCGGGATTGGCTGGTGACCACGCTGCAGCAGATGACCGGACCGGCGGGCGCCCACGCCCTGATGGCCGGCGAAGGTTCGCCGGCGACGACCCTGCTGAGCTATTACGACGGGTGGATGCGGGAGCATCAGTCGGCCAAGCGGCGCGCAGGCACCGCAGGGAGTCACGACCTCCTCCTCGAAAAACCGTGTCGATCTGACGACATATCGAACGAGTCAGATGGACACAAGTTGCTTGATGCCAGGGACTAAGTTGTTGGGAATTAAGAGTTTAGAGTCGATAGTTTGATGGCACGCTGGGTGCTCCTATCGGTTGTGCAGGGTTGTCCCCCTGCCCGACCCAAGGAGCACTTGTGGCACCGACGACCGCGATCATTGAGAACGAGCCGATGGGGATCATCGTGACGCTCGGCAACGAAGCCGAGGCGCCGGCGTCCATCTGGGCGTATATGTGGGTGGAGGATGAGGGCGAGGGCGCGGCCGATCATTGGCATTACCACGTGCCGGTGGATTAAACCGCACGCGGCGAACGCCAAAGGCGTGAACGCGGGAATAATGCGAGAATGCGCGAACGGGGCTCCAGGCGGGGCCCCGTCGTCGTTCCCGCCTTCTCGCCTTCCCGCCCGCCTTTGGCATTCCTCGCATTGGGTGCAGGGGGGGAGCGAAGTGGACCCGGCAACGGCCGGGCCCATATCCTGCTTCGCTTCGCTCGTCCCCCAACATTGGAAATTCACGGCGGCCGCGCAATAGGGGTGAGTGGCAAGTGCAAGTGGTGAGCGGGCGAGAAAGCCTGCAAGCGCGGGAGGCGTCCCAAGGCGAACCCCCTTTCGCGCTGGCCGCTTCCGCGCCGACTCGCCCCTTGCACTCCCCCCTCACTCCTCTAATGTCCATCCATGCCCTCCATCACCCTGAACGGCACCACCCGGGACTTCGCACCGGGCCAGACGAT
Source organism: Gemmatimonadota bacterium (assembly GCA_031365045.1). Classification (GTDB taxonomy): domain Bacteria; phylum Gemmatimonadota; class Gemmatimonadetes; order Gemmatimonadales; family GWC2-71-9; genus CAMLHU01. The sequence continues at coordinate 2,576 of JANLXK010000161.1, forward strand.
CCTCGACGTCGCGCGCGCGGCGAAGATCGACGTCCCGACCCTCTGCTGGTATCCCAAGCTGCCGAACGTGGCCAACTGCCGGATCTGCCTCGTCTCGGTGGCGGGCCAGCCGAAGCTCGTCCCCTCCTGCGGTACCGCCGCGGCCGACGGGATGGTGGTGGAGACCCATTCGGACGCCGCCAACGAGAATCGGAAGGGGGTCCTCCAGATGCTGCTGGAGCGCTACCCCGGGGAGCACCTGGCCAACGGCGGTCGGGCGCATCCGAGGAACGAGTTCGAGGAGTACGTGGTGGAGTATGGGGTGATGCCGCGCGCCAAGCGTGAACTTCCGCTCCGCGGGGGCGACGAGCGCCCGGGCGACCCGATGATCCAGCACGACATGACGCACTGCATCCTCTGCACCCGCTGTGTGCGCGCGTGCGAGGACATCCAGGAGGTGGGCGTGCTCGACGTGGGAGACCGCGGCGGGCACGCTCACATCATCGTCGGCGGCGACGGCGACCCCGATCACGCCGGCTGCACCTGGTGCGGCGAGTGCGTCCGCGTCTGTCCCACGGGCGCGATCTTCGAGTTCATCCCCCGCCAGCGGTTCGGCGAGGAGGTCGTGCGTGCGCCTGACAAGGTGACGCGCTCGGTCTGTCCCTACTGCGGTGTCGGATGTCAGATCGACATCGCGTCCAAGGGAGACCAGGTGGTCCGCGTCACCTCGCCCTGGATCGAGGAGAAGACCCCGAACCAGGGCTCCACCTGCGTGAAGGGACGCTTCGGGTACGACTTCCCCCAGCACCGTGACCGCCTGATGCACCCGCTGATCCGAAAGGGGTGGGTGCACGAAGACGGAGGGTGGCAATGGACCGGCGAATCGCCCCGGCACCGCGAGGGGCCGTGGCAGAACATCGAGGAGCAGGGGCGCCAGCAGAAGCCCCGCCCACCGATGCGCGCGGTCGGAAAGCCGCCGCAGACGGGTCTTCCGATCGCGGTCGGTGAGGATGACGTGCGCGACCGCGTCGCCACGCCCGAAAGCTGGTACAGCACCTTCCGCGAGGCGACCTGGGAAGAGGCGATGAGCCTCACCGCCCAGGAGCTCCTCCGCCTCAAGCGCACCCGGGGTCCCGAGTCGCTCGCAGCACTCTCCTCGGCCAAGTGCACCAACGAGGAGAACTACGTGATGATGCGGATGGTGCGCGCCGCCCTCGGCACCAACAACGTCGACCACTGCACCCGGCTCTGCCACTCCAGCTCGGTCGCGGCGATGAGCAGGGCCTTGCATACTTCCGCCTCCTCGGGTTCGATGCGCGAGATCGAAGAGGCGTGCGACGTGATCTTCATCTCCGGCGCCAACACCACCGAGACCCACCCGGTCTTCGGCGCGCTCATCAAGCGGGCAGTGACCAAGGGGGCCAAACTCATCGTGGCCGACGTCCGCCGCACCGAACTCGCGGGCCTGGCCGACATCCACCTCCAGATGATGCCGGGCACCGACGTGGTGCTCTACAACGCGATGGTGCGCCACATCATTGCGCAGGGGCTCGAGGACAAGAAGTTCATCGCCGCGCGCACCCGGGAATTCGGCGCGGTCCGAGCCGCGGTGGAGCCGTACACCCTGGAGCTGGGGGAGAAGATCACGGGGATCCCCGCGGCCACCATCGCGGCGGCGGCCGAGATGTACGCCCGTGGCCCTAACACCTCGACCCTCTGGGCCATGGGGCTGACCCAGCACTCCACCGGCACCGACATCGTGGCCTCGCTGCTCAACCTGATGCTCATCTGCGGGATGATCGGGCGCTGGGGCGCGGCCATGCTCCCCATCCGCGGCCAGAACAACGTGCAGGGCGCCTCAGACATGGGAGCGATCCCGTTCGCCTACACCGACTACCGCCCCGTCACCATTCCGGCCAACCGCAAGGAGTACGCGGCGACGTGGGGGGTCCCCGAGGAGTCGTTGTCGCTCAAGACCGGGATGATGGTGACCGAGATGGTGGAAGATGACTCCCCGATCCGCGGCCTGTACGTGTTCGGCGAGAACCCGGTGATGTCGGACCCGAACATCTCGCACGCGGAGCACTGGGTACGAGGGCTCGAGTTCCTGGCGGTGCAGGATCTTTTCCTCACCGAAACGGCGCGCTGGGCCGACGTGGTCCTCCCCGGCAGTTCGTTCGCCGAGAAGCACGGCACCACCGTCAACACCGACCGCCACGTCCAGCTGACGCGCCCGGCCGTCCCGGTCCCCGGCGACGCCCGGCTCGACCTCGACATCCTCACGGACCTCTCCAACCGACTCGGCCTCCCCACCTCGTACCCGGACGCCGCCGCGGTCATGGACGAGATCGCCTCGGTGACGCCGAGCTACCGCGGCATCAGCTTCGCGCGGCTCGAGCAGCTCGGCACGCTGCAGTACCCGGTGCTGCACGCCGACCATCCGGGCACGGCCTTCCTGTTCGAGAGCGAGATCCCCACTCCCGACGGCAAGGCACTCCTCGTGCCTGTGGAGTATCTCCCCCCGAACGAGCTCCCGGACACCGAGTACCCGTTCGTCCTCAATACCGGGCGCCAGATGTACCACTGGCATACCGGCACGATGACGCGCCGCTCCGCCGGCCTCGACGCGCGCGAACCGACCCCCGTGGTCGACATGCATGCGGCCGACGCCCTCGCGCTGGGCGTGAGCGAGGGTGACACGGTGCGGGTCACCTCGCGCCGAGGCTCGATGCTGATCGGCGTGCGCGTCTCCGATCGCCAGGCCAAGGGACAGATCTTCATTCCGATGCACTTCCGCGAGGCGGCGGCCAACTTGCTCACCAACCCCAAGCTCGATCCGTACGCCAAGATCGCGTCGGTCAAGGTGAGCGCGGTGAGGATCGAGGCGGTCAGCACCGTCCCCTCGACCGCTTAGCCTCACCCCCCAACCCCCTCTCCGGGTCAGACCTCACCCCCCAACCCCCTCTCCGGGGCAG
>JANLXK010000171.1:0-2208 GCA_031365045.1 Gemmatimonadota bacterium
CCGACATCAACTTCACCGAGATGTTGCAGGAGATGATGCCCAAGCGGAAGAAGCGGCGCACCGTCAACGTACCCGAGGCTCGCCGCGTCCTGGTGGACGAGGAGCTGAAGAAGCTGGTGGACATGGACGACGTGGTGAACGAGTCGCTCGACCGGGTGGAGAACCACGGCATCATCTTCATCGACGAGATCGACAAGATCGCGGGCGAGCGGGGGCAGGCGGGCGGCCCCGATGTCTCCCGCGAGGGGGTCCAGCGCGACCTGCTGCCCATCGTCGAGGGCTCAACCGTGCAGACCCGCTACGGCTACGTCCGAAGCGACCATATCCTCTTCATTGCCGCAGGCGCGTTTCACGTCTCCAAGCCGTCCGACCTCATTCCCGAGCTCCAGGGCCGCTTCCCCATCCGGGTCGAGCTCTTGCCGCTCACCGAGCAGGACTTCGTCCGGATCATGACCGAGCCGGAGAACGCGCTCACCAAGCAGTACCAGGCGCTGGTGACGGCGGAGGGGAGCACCCTCGAGTTCACCACCGAGGGGATCCGCGAGATCGCTCGGCTCGCCTGGCAGGCCAACGACCGGATGGAGAACATCGGCGCCCGCCGGCTGCACACCGTGATGTCGACGCTGATGGAGGAGACCCTCTTCGAACTTCCCGAAGGGGGGGTGCGGACCATCGTGCTGACCGGCGACATGGTGCGCAGCAAGTTGAAGGCGATCATCGAGAACGACGACCTGCGGCGGTACATCCTGTGACGCCGATGCGCTTCGCCCCGCTCGCCGTCGCCCTCCTGCTGACCGCCGGACCGCCCGACCGCCTGACCGCCCAGACGCCGCGCCCTCGCCTCGATCCCGTCCTCCAGCGCCAGCTCGCCGCCGCGGTCCGCGGCTTCGACGGCAAGGTCGGCATCTATGTCCGGAACCTCCGCACCGGCCGCTACGCCGCGATCGCCGCCGATTCGTCCTACCCCACCGCCTCGATGATCAAGGTGCCGATCCTGATCGCCACCTTTGACGCCATCGACCAGGGCCGCCTCCAATACACTCAGCAGCTCACCTACACCGACTCCCTCGCCTACGTCGACGAAGACGAACTCGGCTACCAGCTCAAGGACAGCGCCAAGGTCCGTCTCTCCTGGGTCGAGATGATGATGCTGACGCTGAGCGACAACACCTCGGCGCTCTGGCTCCAGTCTCTCGCCGGGACCGGCACCACGATCAACGCCTGGCTGGAGAGTCACGGGTTCAAGGTGACACGCGTGAACTCACGCACCCCCGGGCGACGCGAGATCTGGCAGCAGTACGGCTGGGGAGTGACCACGCCGCGGGAGATGACCGATCTCTTCATACTGCTCCGGGAAGGTCGTGCGGTGAGTCCTGCGGCGAGCCAGGAGATGTATCGGCACCTGACGCGGAGCTACTGGAACGCCGAGGCGCTGAGCCAGATCCCGCCTTGGGTGCAGGCGGCGAGCAAGCAGGGATTCGTGAGCCACTCGCGGTCGGAGACGGTGCTAGTGAATGGGCCGTCGGGCGACTACGTCTTCTCGATCATCACCAAGGAGCAGGCCGACTCGAGCGACTCCGCCACGAATGCCGGATTCGTCCTGATCCGGAAGGTCTCGGCGCTCCTCTGGAAGCACTTCGAACCCACCCATCCGTTCGTGCCGGCGGAAGGGGTGGAGAGGTTCAAGCCATAGGTCGGCTGCCGTTTTCCAGCGTCAGCCTGAGCGCAGCGAAGGATCGGCCCGTTCGCAGGCCGATTCCTCGCTCTGCTCGGAATGACGCTGTTTGCTGCCCAATCCCTCCGACCTTCTCTTGATAGTTGGAGGCCGCGCCACTACGATTCCTCTGCCAAAATGGCCGGAATCCCCTGACAGGTCGCCCGCATGTCGCCACGCCACTTCCTGACCATCCCCGACTTCTCCAAGGCCGAACTCTCGGCCCTCCTCGATCTCGCCGATCGAATGAAGAAGGGTCAGTATAAGGAAAAGCCCCTCGCCGGGAAGACCCTGGCGATGATCTTCGCCAAGAGCTCCACCCGCACCCGGGTCTCCTTCGAAGTCGGGATGTACCAGCTCGGCGGCCACGCCCTCTTCCTCTCCAGCCGCGACATCCAACTCGGTCGCGGCGAACCGATCCGCGACACGGCGCGCGTGCTCTCGCGCTACGTCGACGGGATCATGATCCGCACCTTCGACCAGGCGGAGGTCGA
>JANLXK010000172.1:0-8498 GCA_031365045.1 Gemmatimonadota bacterium
CCTCGATCCCCGGCCTCTTCGCCGCCGGCGACCTCCGCGTCCAGCTCACCCGGCAGGTCACCACCGCCGTCGGCGATGCCACCACCGCGGCCATCGCGGTCGAGAAATACCTCACCGAGCTCAGTGGCAAGGGGAAAGGGAGTGCCAGCGCTGCGTGAGCCCTGCGTCGTAACGATCCCCAACGGCCGCTACCTCGAGAACTGTTACCTGGTCGCCGATCCGGTGGCCGAGCGCTGCGCCCTGATCGACCCAGGAGAGGATCCCGCGCCGATCCTCGCGGCGCTTCGTCATCGGGGGTGGACCTGCGACGGCATCTGGCTCACCCACGGCCACATGGACCACGTCCTCGGCATCCCCGCGGTGCGTGAACTCACCGCGGCGCCTCTCTGGCTCCATCCGGCCGATCGGTTCCTGTATGACGCGGCGCCCCGTTTCGGGCCGATGCCCTGGGAGGCGGTGGCCCTCCCGTCCCCCGAACACGAGCTGGAGGACGGCGACACGGTGCGGGTGGGGGAGCTCGAGTTCGGGGTGCGGCACGCGCCGGGGCACAGCCCGGGAAGCGTCTGCTTCGTCGGCCACGGACTCGCCATCGTGGGCGACGTCCTCTTCGCCGGGAGCGTCGGGCGGACCGACCTGCCGGGCGGAGACCATCGCACCCTCATCGACAGCATCGCGCGGGCGCTCCTCTCGCTCCCCGACGCGACCGTCGTTTATCCCGGTCACGGCCGCCCCACCACCATCGGCGCGGAACGGGCCACCAACCCATTCCTCCGCCAGATCAGGTCGGCGTGAGCGAGGAGCCCCGTCCAATGACTCGTGCGCCCGTGCGCCCTCCCGCCCGTGCGCGCGCCGAAGGTGATCCCTGCCAACGCTGCGGCTTTCCTGTGCCGCCGAGGCTGATGGGGTGCAAGAACCCCTGTCCCAACTGTGGCACCGTGTACCCTCACGGAGACTGCTCGGACTGACCCTCGATCTGAGTACGGCCCCGCTGCCGGCGCTGCAGCGCGAGGGGGCGCTGGGCGTGCTCGACATCACCGAGTACGTCGGGGAGACGAGCGGGGGGATCCGCACCTATCTCGCCGCCAAGTCGGCCTGGGTCGCGGCGCATCCGGAGACCCGCCAGACGCTCGTCGTGCCCGGGCGGGGCGATGCGATCATCGAGGGGGCCGGCTCCCGGACCTACCAGCTCCACGGACCGGCGATCCCGTTCAACGCGCCGTATCGCTTCCTCCTCTCCGCCCGCACCTCCCGGCGCATCTTCGAGCACGAGCGCCCCGACCTGATCGAGATCGGGAGCCACCTCCTGGTCCCCTGGGTCGCCCGCATCGCCAACAAGGGCCTGCAGGCGCCGATGGTCTGGTTCTATCACGGTCATCTTCCGCGACTGATCGCTCCCGACCACGAGCGCGGCGGCGCCCAGCGCGTACTCGAGGCGCTCGCCTGGCGCTACGTGCGCCGGCTCGCTCGCGACTGCCGCGCGGTGATCGTCGCCTCTCCCTTCGTCGCGGAAGAACTCCGCGCCCACGGGGTCACCAACGTCGAGCAGGTCCCCCTCGGCGTCGACCTCGAACATTTCCATCCGCGGCGGCGCGCGATGGCCGGTGAGACCCGCCGGCGCGCCGGCCTCCCCGACGGACCGCTGGCGCTCTTCGCCGGCCGGTTCGCGCGCGAGAAACGGCTCGACCTCCTCCTCGACGCGTGGGCGCCGGTCGAGCGGCGCACCGGTGCGCGCCTCGCCCTCCTGGGCGACGGTCCCCAGGCACGCGCGCTCCGGAAGCATCCCTATGCCCACCGCGTGCTCTGGCTGCCGTTCGAACAGGACCGCGAGCGTCTCGCCGATCTCCTCGCGGCGGTCGACGTCTATCTCGCGCCCGGCCCGTACGAGACCTTCGGCCTCGCGGCGCTCGAAGCGATGGCCTCGGGGACGCCCATCCTGACCGTCGACCGCGGCGGTGTGGCCGAGCGGGTGGCCGCGACCGGGGGTGGGACGCGCTACCCGTTCAACGACCGTGACGGGCTCACCACCGCGGCCATCGAGCTCTTCCGGGGCGACCTCGGCGCGTTCGGGATGGCCGGGCACCGCTCCGCCGAGCGCCATCACGGCTGGGACGCGTCATTCACCAAGCTCTTCGCCACCTACCGCCGGCTCCTCGGCCGTCCCGCGTGACGCTCCTCGCGGCTCACCTGCTCTGCGTCGGGCTCGTCGCCCTTGATCAGCTCGTGCGGGCGCTTCGGATCCGGTTGCTCATCGGCGCGATCGGGCATCCGCTCAGCCTGCGCGACGCGGTCGCGATCAACGCCATCGGCGACACTGCATCCGCGGTCACCCCCATGCGGATCGGCGGGGAGCCGGCGCGGCTCGCCGGCCTCCTTCACCACGGGGTCCCGGCCACGGCAAGCTTCGTCGCGCAAGCGTTCGAGGTCATCACCCAGTGGCCGATGGTCATCCTTTCGACGGTCGTGCTCGGCATCTGGTTCGCGCCGGGATGGCTGGAGCAGACCGGACCGCTCTTCCTGCAGGGACTGCGACGGACCTGGGTCGTTGTCGCGGTCCTGGGTGCGATCAGCGTGGTGGTGTGGTTGTTGGTCCGCCGGGTCGTGCACCTCGCCCCCCGGATGACACGGCGTCCCTGGCGTCGAGTGCGGGTGTATGGCCGTCGGCTGCCGCCCGGGACCCTGCTCGCGTCGGCCGTCCTGGGGTTCATCAACGTCGCCTGTCGCACCGCGATCCTGCCTCTGTTGATGACCACGCTACCCGATCCGCCCCCGCTTGGCCCCGCGATCCTGGGATCGTTTGCCCTGCTGTACAGCCAGCTGGTGCTCCCGACCCCGTCGGGCGCGGGGGTCGTGGATCTGGGACTCCTGGCAGGGGCGGCGGGAAGTGCGGGGGAGGACGGGGTGACCCTGCTGTTCTGGTGGCGCTTCTACACGACGATCATCGGGGTGCTCGTCGGCGCGTGGTTCGCGTTGCACGACTTCGGCTGGCGTGCGCTTCGCGGGGCGGTGCGTCGCGAACGACCCTGAGGCTTCTTGCCCCGCTTAGATTCTGCCGCTCGCATATCTTTGTCCCCGCGACCCGCGACCCGCGACCCGCGACCCGCGACCCGCGACCCGCGACCCGCTGTCCCACTGTCTCACCGTGACCTGTTGACTGCCATGGCGACTCGAATCGAAAAGGACCCGCTCGGTGAGAAGGCCGTTCCCGCCGAAGCCCTCTACGGGATCCAGACCCTCCGCGCCGCGGAGAACTTCCCCATCTCGGGACTCCGGCCGATGCCGGCGTTCGTCGACGCGATGGTGTGGATCAAGCGCGCCGCCGCCCTGACACACAAGGAGACGGGACGGCTCGACCCGAAGCTGGCCGATGCGATCATCCAGGCGGCCGATGAGGTCCTCGGCGGCAAGTTCCGCGACCAGTTCATCGTCGACCCGTACCAGGCGGGGGCCGGCACCAGTCACAACATGAACGTGAACGAGGTGCTGGCCAACCGGGCCAACGAGATCCTCGGCACCACGCGCGGCAGCTACGCCCCGGTGCATCCGAACGATCACGTCAACATGGCCCAGAGCACCAACGACACCATCCCGACCGCGATGCGGCTCGCGACGCTGGCGCTTTATCCCGCCTTTGTGGCCGCGATGGATCGCCTGGCCAACGCCTTCCTCGCCAAGGGGAAGGCGTTCGATCACGTCATCAAGTCGGGCCGCACCCACCTGCAGGACGCCACCCCCATCCGGCTGGGCCAGGAATTCACCGCCTACGGCCACACCATCGCCCGTCACCGGAAGAAGATCGACCAGGCCGCGGCCTGGCTGCACGAGCTCGGCATCGGCGGCACCGCGGTCGGCACCGGCCTCAACGCCGAGGTCACCTATCCGGCGCTGATGGTCAAGCACCTCAAGGCGATCACCAAGCTCGACCTCTCGGTCGGGGCCGACCGGGTGCAGTTGATGCAGTCGATGGGGGACATCGCGTCCTTCAGCGGCGCGGTGCGAGGCTATGTCCTCGACCTCTGCAAGATCGCCGACGACCTGCGGCTCCTTGCCTCGGGCCCGCGCACCGGGTTGGCCGAGATCGTCCTCCCCGCAGTGCAGCCCGGGTCGAGCATCATGCCGGGAAAGGTGAATCCTTCCATCGTCGAGATGGTCAACCAGGTGTGCTACCAGGCCATCGGGCTCGACACCACCGTGGCGATGGCGGCCAAGGCGGGAGAGCTCGAGCTCAACGTGATGATGCCGGTCATCACCCACAACATCGTCCTCATGCTGACGATCCTGACCAACGCGGGCCAGGTGTTCGCGGAGCGCGCGGTGGAGGGGATCGAGGCCGACGAGAAGATGTGCGCCCACTGGCTCGAGCGGAGCCCCGCGCTGGTCACCGCCCTCGCGCCCAAGATCGGCTACGCCGAGTCGGCCAAGCTCGCCAAGGAGGCGATCGCCACCGGGCTGACGGTCAGGGAGCTTGTGACCAAAAAGGGTATCCTGAAGGGGAAGGAACTCGACGAGATCCTCGATCTCCGCGCGATGACCGAGCTCGGCATCCCCGGCGGAAAGCCCCTCCCGGGTGGGGGCTGACCCGGGCAGCCGAGGGGCGGCCGCCCGCGGCCGCCCTTTCGGCACCTGCTATTGAGATTGAGGCCGAACGGGCGCGCGGGGCGCGCGCCCCTCGGCGCCAAATCCCGAACTTGAATCCCCAGTCCCAAACTCGCATATTCCCCCCATGCGCGTAACCACTTGGACCGAGTATTCCCTCATCATCACCCTCCACCTCGCTCGTCGGGGTCGGACGGGGACCGGCCCGGTGGCCGCACGTGAGCTGGCCGAGACCGAACGGCTGCCGGGGGACTACGTCGAGCAGATCCTCCTTCGGCTCCGGCGGGCCGGTCTGGTCGAGAGCGTCCGGGGCGCCAAGGGGGGGTACTACCTCGCCAAGGAGCCGGCCCAGATCTCGGTGCGCGACGTGATGACCGCCTCGGAGCACCAGACCTTCGAGATGAACTGCGAGCATCATCCGGTCGACGCCGAGCGCTGCGCCCCGGAGAGCAACTGCAGCATCCGCCCGGTCTGGCAGGCGCTGCAGAAGCGGGTGGACGATCTGCTCGAAGGGATCACCCTCGCTGACCTCCTGAAAGACCATGGCGAGGTGCAGGAACTGGTGACGCTCTCGTCCGCCCGGGCCTGACCGACGCACCGATCACTCTCCGCCCGGCTCTTGCCGGGCGGACTTGTTTCCAGGACCGATGACCGAACTCTCGCGCGACGAACTGCTTCGCTACAGCCGCCACCTGGTGCTCCCCGGACTCGGCCTCGAGGGCCAGCGGAAGCTCAAGTGGGCGCGAGTGCTGGTGGTCGGCGCCGGGGGGCTGGGCGCGCCGGCGGCGCTTTACCTGACGGCGGCCGGAGTGGGGACGATCGGCCTGGCCGACGCCGACCGCGTGGACGTCACCAACCTCCAGCGCCAGATCATCCACGGCACCGCCACCCTCGGCGTCCCCAAGGTCGACTCGGCCAAGGCGCGGCTGGGTGACCTCAATCCGCACGTGGTCGTGACGGCGATCGCCGAACGGCTCACCAGCGCCAACGCCCGGGAGATCGTCCGGCAGTACGACGTGGTGCTCGACGGGTCTGACAATTTCCCGACCCGCTATCTGCTGAATGATGCCTGCGTCCTCGAGCGGAAGCCGTTGGTGTATGGCAGCATTTTCCGCTGGGAAGGGCAGGTCTCGGTCTTTGCGCCGGGGGGACCCTGTTACCGCTGCCTCTTCGCCGACCCGCCGCCGCCGGGGCTCGTCCCCAACTGTGCGGAGGGCGGCGTGGTGGGTGCCCTGCCGGGGATCATCGGAAGTCTTCAGGCGCTCGAGGCGATCAAGCTGATCCTCGGGGCGGGGGAGACACTGACCGGACGGCTGCTGCTGTTCGACGGGCTCCGGATGACCTTCCGCGAAGTGACCCTGCGGCGGGATCCCGACTGCCCGGTCTGCGGCGCTACACCGAGCGTGACAGAACTGATCGACTACGACGCGTTCTGCGGGATGCCGAGCGCGGAAGAGCGGGAGGCGGCGGAGATGTCGGTGGAGGAGCTGGCGGCCGCGCTCAAGGGAGCGGATCTCCCGTTGATCGTCGATGTCCGCGAGCAGTGGGAGTGGGAGGTCGGGCATCTGCCCGGATCGCGCCACATCCCGTTGGGAGACCTCGCCGCACGGATCGGTGAACTCGACACCCGTCGCGAGATCGTCACGCTGTGCCATCACGGGATGCGCTCGCTCGCGGCGCGTGAGCTGTTGATGGGCGCCGGCTTCTCGCGGGTGAAGAGCTTGGCGGGAGGGATCGATCGGTGGGCTGAGGAGGTGGACGGGAACGTGGGACGGTACTAGGAAGGGGTGGGACGAGAGACGAGAAACGAGAGACGAGAGACGAGAGACGAGAAGGTCGTCGCGCACACCGAAATGAAAGAACGCGGTCCCCGAAATATCGGGAGCCGCGTTCTCTCGTTTCTCGTCTCTCGTTTCTCGTGCTGTCCTTACCGAGATCTGGAGACTGTCAGGGCAGTGCCGAAGGCGGGACTCGAACCCGCACGGGCTTGCGCCCACTGCGCCCTGAACGCAGCGCGTCTACCAATTCCACCACTCCGGCGTGGGGGTCAAAATAAGGCAGGGACGCCGGCCCGCGCAACGCCCGCGTTGATTCGACCTAACGGCAAGTCTATCTTGCAGTTAGACCATCATGGCGACCCCCACGAACGACTCCGACGACGGGAAGCGCAGCATCGCGCGGAACCCCAAAGCCACCCACGACTACCATATCCTGGAGACGTGGGAAGCGGGGCTCGTACTCAAGGGCACCGAAGTGAAGTCCCTCCGGGACGCCAAGGCCACCCTCGTCGGGTCGTTCGCCCGCATCAATCGGGGCGAGGTCCTCCTCGAGGGGCTGCACATCACCCCCTATGAGCAGGGGAACCGCTACAACCACGTCCCCGACCGCTCCCGCAAGCTCCTCCTCCACAAGCGCGAGATCCAGCGCCTCATCGGCGCGGTGGAACAGAAGGGGCTCACCTTGGTGCCGCTCGAGCTCTACTGGAAGGACGGCCGCGCCAAGATCGCCCTCGCCCTCGGCCGCGGCAAGAAACTCCACGACAAACGCCAGAGCCTCAAGGAAAAGGACGCCAAGCGCGATCTCGCCCGCGTGACCCGCCAGCGGGGGCGCCTCTGATGCTCGCACTGACACTGCTGCTCCTCAGCACCCCCGCGCCCAAGCGCCCCAGCGCCGCCCCAACGGCCATCTTCGTCGTCACGCCGCGCGGCCAGTCGCGCTTGCCGATCGTCCTGGTCGACGGCGCCCCGATGCTCCAGGCCGGCGCGCTCGCCACTTCCCTCGGCGGCCGACTCTCCGTGGGCGACGGCTGGGCCGACCTGCTCGTCGCGACGCTCGACTTCCGCTTCCTCCTCGACGCCCCCTTCGTGGTGCGCGGGCCGGAGGAGATCCTCCTCCCGCTCGCCGCCCCGGCGGTCGCCCGCGAGCAGGACATCCTCCTCCCGCTCCAATTCGTCGCTGAGGTCCTCCCGCGGATCCTGCGCGAGCGCTACAGCTACGACCCGATCTCGGCCCGCTTCACCGAGAGCGGTCCCCCACCGCTCGTCCGTGCACCCCCGCGCCAGGTCCCGCGTCTCCCCAATGGGCTCCTCCCCGGACACGTCGTCGTGGTGGACCCCGGGCACGGCGCCGAGGATCCCGGCAATCCGGCCCCCTTCTTCCCGCGCGGGCTCAAGGAGAAGCACGTCAACTTGCAGATCGGGCTCCTCCTCCGGACCGAATTGGAGAGGCAGGGGATCACCGTGCGGATGACGCGGGTGGCCGACACCCGGCCCAAGCTCCGCGACCGGGCCCGCCTCTGCAGTGACGACTGTGATCTCTTCGTGAGCCTGCACGTCGACGCCTTGCCCAAGTCGCGGCGCGATCGCGAGTCGGTCTCCGGCTTCCACACCCTCATTATCGGTGAAGAGAATACGGAGGATGCCGACCGGGTGGCCCGGATGGAGAACGAAGCGCTCCGGTACGATCGCGGCGACGCGGACGCACCGACCGACGCGCTGGGCTTCGTGTTGCGTGATCTCCAGATGAACGAGCACCTCCGGGAGTCCGCGGCCGCCGGCGCGCTGGTGCAGGAACACCTCGCCCAGGTCCATCCCGGTGAGAACCGAGGGGTGCGCCAGACCAACATCCTCGCGGTGCTCAACACCGCCCGCCGTCCCGCCCTCCTCGTCGAAATGGGCTTCAGCACCAATCGCAGCGACTCGCGAGTGCTCACCAGCGTCGCCGGACAGCGCGCGCTGGCCAAGGCGCTCGCCGCCGCGGTGGTCGACTACCTGAAGGGGTACGAGCGCCGGGCCGGGCTCGTGGCGACGCCGTGAGCTCCCGCCCCGGACTCGCGATCCTCGCCGCGGCGTCGTTGCTCGCGTCCTGCGCCAATTACAACGGGCTGTACAATCCGAAAGACCTCG
>JANLXK010000087.1:0-2308 GCA_031365045.1 Gemmatimonadota bacterium
ACGATGGGTTAGGTTTTGTCTGTCTTGAGTCTTTTATCCCCATTGCCATAATGATTGCAGTGTCTTGGTAGATGGGCGATCTCCTAACCCGAACTATGGCCGCGGCTGCCATAGGGCTTCATCGCCGAGGCGTCAACGCGTCCCTGGTGGGACTCGACCGTGGTGATCATCCTGGCCGACCACGGGCATCGGCTCCCCGCCATCGAGCTTACCAGCGATCCGTATCGCGAGGAGACCCACCACATCCCCCTCCTCTGGCTCGGCGGCGCGCTCGCGGAGCACGGCGTCCGGGTCCACGAACTGGGCGACCAGGACGACCTCGCTCCCACCCTCCTCGCCCAGCTGGGGCTGGATCATTCGGGGTACAAGTGGGGACAGGACCTCTTCGCCCCGGGGCGTACGCCGTTCGCGTACTACACCTTCAGCGACGGCTTCGGCTACATCACCGACCGCGGCGGGCTGATGTGGGACAACGTGGGGAAGCGTACGCTCCGGACCTTTGGCAGCGTCGACTCCCTCGACCAGCACGCCGGTGCCGCCCTGCAGCAGCTCTTCGTCGGAGATTTTGTAGCGAGGTAGCGGGCAGTGTTCACCACGGAGTATCGGAGTCACACGGAGAGGCGCGGAGGAAGGACGTTGTGGTCTCACGGGGAGCGCCGTTCAAGCGACCACAACACAAGTGTTTCTCCGTGAATCTCAGTGTCCCTCCGATCCTCCGTGGTGAACACACGTCGCTCCCCGAGAGGATCTGAATGCCTGAGCTCCCTGACATCGAGGCCTATCGCGAAGCACTGACGATCGCCTGCGTCGGGCGGTCGTTGGAAGGGATCCGGCTCTCCACCCCCTTCCTCCTCCGCTCGGTCGACCCTCCGCTCGCTGACTTCACCGGCCTCACCCTCCTCGACGTCTCCCGGCTCGGCAAGCGCCTCGTCTTCTCCTTTCCGGACGAGCGCTTCCTCGTCTTGCACCTGATGCTCGCCGGGCGGCTCCGCTGGAAGAAGAAAGGAACCAAGACCCCCGGGAAGGTCGGCCTCGCCACCTTCGACTTTCCGGACGGCACTCTCCTCCTCACCGAGGCGGGGACCAAACGCCGCGCGTCACTCCACGCCGTGCAGGGCCGCGCCGGCCTGGTCCCCTTTGTCCGCGGCGGCCTCGAGCCCCTCGCGGCGACGCCAGCCGAGTTCACCGCCCGCCTCCGGCTGGAGAACCACACGCTCAAGCGCACGCTCACCGATCCCCGGCTCTTCTCCGGGATCGGCAACGCGTACTCCGACGAGATCCTCCATCGGGCCCAGCTCTCCCCCCTCAAGCTCACCGCGAAGCTGACCGACCTGGAGGCGGAGGAGCTCCGCGACGCGACGGTGGCCCTCCTGGGCGAATGGACTGACCGCTTGGTGGCCGAGGCGCGGAAGGTGTTCCCGGACAAGGTGACGGCGTTCCGGCCCGAATTCGCGGTCCACGGGAAGTACCGGAAGCCTTGCCCCGTCTGCGGCAGTCCGGTCCAGCGGATCCGTTACGCGGACAACGAGACCAACTACTGCGTCACCTGCCAGACCGACGGGAAGCTCCTGGCCGACCGGGCGATGTCGAAGCTCCTCAAGGAGGACTGGCCCCGAAGCCTGGACGAGCTCAGCTGGTAGGGCGCCGCATCACTGCGGTGCGTTGCCCTTGACCTCGTAGTACTTCTGGTAGCGCCCCCGACGGAAGAGAATCCCGCCGAGCGGTCCGAGCCACTGCAGCACGTAGTACATGTAGCCCAGGTCGATCATCTCGATCAGGTTGCCGTCCATGTCCTTCGCGAAGAAGAACGTATGGCCGCGCGGCGACCGTTCGGGCTTGGTGAGGCACTCGACCCCCTTGGCCACCAGGTAGTCATACCACTTCTGGGTGTTCCGGACGTTGAACGAGAAGTGGGTGAGCCCGACGCCGTTCCATCGGATCGCGGCGGGGGGGAGTTGCGGCTGGAACTCGAAGATCTCAAGCGTCGCGCCGCCCGGCACGCGGATCCACCCGATCTTGCAGCTCGGCTGCGGGCCGTCCACATGGAAGAAGCTGCGCACCCGGTCCGGGGGCGTATCCGAGACCCCCACCAGGGGGCACCCGAAGACGTCCGAGTAGAAGCGGACCGCGGCATTGAAGTCCGACACCGTGAGACCGATGTGGCTGAACGAATGTGCTTTCATTGAGACTCTCCACTGCATTGGTCCCGTTCGAGCGTGCTCAGGTGTTGAGCATCGTCGTCTTGATGTGGTCCGCCGATCGCAACGCCATCGCCACGATCGTCAACCCCGGGTTCACCGCCGCCGAC
>JANLXK010000134.1:0-6431 GCA_031365045.1 Gemmatimonadota bacterium
ATCGTCAACCAGCGCGAGGTCGGCACCGACACCAAGAGCTTCGGGTCGGCCCTGAAGTACGCCCTGCGCGAGGACCCCGATGTGATCTTGGTGGGCGAGCTGCGCGATCTCGAGACCATCAGCGCCTGCCTCACCATCGCCGAGACGGGCCATCTGGCGCTCGCCACACTGCACACCAACAGCGCGGCCGAGGCGATCAACCGCATCATCGACGTCTTCCCGTCCAACCAGCAGTCGCAGGTGCGGGCCCAGCTCGCCTTCGTGCTGGAGGGGATCGTGACGCAGACCCTGTTGCAGAAGGCCAAGGGGAAGGGACGGTCGATGGCGGCCGAGATCCTGGTGGTGACCCCCGCCATCCGCGCGCTGATCCGCGACGACAAGATCCACCAGATCTATTCCGCGATGCAGTCCGGCAAGCGTCACGGGATGCAGACGATGAACGACGCCCTGTACCAGCTGTACACCAATCGCGAGATCGCCATCGAGGAAGCGCTCCGCGTCTCGACCGACCCGGTCGAGCTCGCGCGGATGTGCGGTGTCACCCTCGACAGCGAGGCCGAGATGGGGAACGCCGACAAACCGTCGGGCCCGGCCAAGCCCGCGCTGCGGCGCTGAGACCTCCTGAGGAGGCACGATGCCCAAGTTCGAATACACTGCCCGGAACGCCCAGAATCAGATCCTGAAGGGGACGATCGACGCCCCCAGCAAGGACGAGGCGGCGAAGCAGATCAAGCAGAAGAAGCTGATCATGGTCAGCCTGAACGAGCCGCCCAAGAAGCTCAATATCAGCTTCGGAGGCAGCGGGGTCCCGACCCGCGACGTCGTGATCTTCACGCGGCAGTTCTCGACCATGATCAACGCCGGCCTGCCGCTGGTGCAGTCGCTCACGGTGCTGGCCGAGCAGACCGAGAACAAGGTGCTGTCGGACACCACCCGGGCGGTGGTGTACGACGTCGAGAGCGGCGCCACCCTGGCCGACGCCTTCGGCAAGCATCCCAAGGTGTTCAGCGAGCTCTACGTCAACATGGTCGCTGCCGGCGAGGCGGGCGGCATCCTGGACACCATCCTGGGGCGTCTGGCCGTCTTCCTCGAGAAGAACGACGCCCTGGTGCGCAAGGTGAAGGGCGCGATGGTCTACCCGAGCGTCATCTTCTCGGTGGCCGCCATCGCCATCTCGGTGCTGCTGATCTTCGTCATCCCGGTGTTCGAGAAGATGTTCGCCTCGGTGAACCTCGAGCTGCCGCTCCCGACCAAGGTCGTCGTCAACCTGTCGCGCTTCCTGATCGGGTACTGGTGGGCCCTGGGCGCGGGCGGGGTCGCGGCCTGGTTCGGGCTCAAGCAGTACAATGCGACGCCCAACGGCAAGAAGAACATCGACACCTTCCTGCTCAAGGTGCCGGTGCTGGGCGACGTGATCCGGAAGTCGGCCGTGTCGCGCTTCACCCGGACCCTCGGCACCCTCATCAGCTCCGGCGTGTCGATCCTGGACGGGCTGGAGATCACGGCCAAGACCGCCGGTAACCGGGTCATCCACGACGCAGTGATGGCGTCGCGGGCCTCGATCGCGGGCGGCGAGACCATCGCGGCCCCGCTCAAGGAGTCGAAGGTGTTCCCCCCGATGGTGACGTCGATGATCAGCATCGGCGAGCAGACGGGCGGGCTCGACGAGATGCTCTCGAAGATCGCCGACTTCTACGACGAAGAGGTGGACGTGGCCGTCAGCGCCCTGCTCTCGCTGATGGAACCGATCATGATCGTGGTGCTGGGTGTCGTCGTCGGCGGCATGGTCGTCGCGATGTACCTGCCGATCTTCGACATGATCAATACGGTGCAGTGATGTAGGGCGGGCCGCCTCGGCCCGCCCGTCCACAGGCGCTCGAGACGCTCAGAGGCTCCACGGAGCTCCTGAGCGTCTGAACGTCCACCCCTCTGCCCTGGCACGATGAGCGACGGATTCTTCGGCAAACTCGATTGGGCGGCGCGGCGGGTGTTACCCCGCGCCGCGTGGGGGATCGCGGTGATCACGCTCTACGCGATGTTCGGGATCAAACCCCTCGATCCCTTCGCGACCTGGGCGCCGCTGTACGGGCTGTATGTCGGGGGGGCCGCCTTGACCATCCTGCTCCTTGCGCTCCTCCGTCCCAAGGTATGGACTTGGGGGAGGTCGGTGCTCGTGGGGATGGCGATCGCACCGGTGCTGGAGCTAATGGTCGCCCCTCTCATCCTCCACCACTCCTCCCTCTGGAAAATGCTCTGGATCAGCGCTGTCTCCGGGGTCCCTCTCGGCGCGATGTATGGGACCATGTTCTGGTTCTTCTGGGGCAGACGCGATCTCTCGTACTGATCGATGGTGCTCATTGAGCGCGGGGCCTTTGTCATGGGATCAGTAGGGCGGCCCGCCTCGGGCCGCCTTCGGAGGAAGAAGGATCTCGTCAGCGGCGGCCCTGAAAGGGCCGCCCTATGGGCGTCGCGTTGATTCGGCGCCGCTTCGCGGGGACTCTCCCCTTCGTTCCCCGACTATTCATTTGCAGTCTTGTCCTCTCTTATGTTTCCGTCATGCGCCCGATTCGACTCCTCCCCATCCTGCTCCTCCTCCTCGCCGCCTGCCACCCCGCGCCCAAGGTGCCCCCCGGCGCCGTGGTCGAGGCCTTCTACGCCGAGCTGCTGACCCACCCGATCTTCGGGCCGCCCGACGCGGGGGCGTTCCCGCGGATCGCCCCATTCCTCAGCGACACGCTCAAGGCGCGGCTCTTCGCCGCGCGGGCGGAGATGGAGCGTGAGACAAGGGCCGCGCCCGGCGAGAAGCCGCAGTACGCGGACGAGGACCTCTTCAGCTCCCTGATCGAAGGACCGACCTCGTTCTACGTGAAGGCCACTGGTTCAGGGAAGCGCACCATCGTCATCGTCCAGTTCGAGAACCGCCAGGGGAACCAGTCGGTCCAGTGGGTCGACACCGCCCACGTCGTCCCGCGCGACACCACCTGGGTCATCGCCGACATCCACTTCGGCGGCACCTGGCCGATGGCGGCGCGGGGGACGCTGTTGCAGCGGCTACTTCCGTAGAAGCGGCGAGTCGGGAGTGCAGGTCATGAGTGGGCGAGAAAGCGTCGAGCGCGGAAGGGGGATCAGCCCTTTCGCGCACGCACCTCTTGACCCACTCACCCCTTGCACTCGTCACTCCACCCTGTCGCTCCACCTGGCCGATGGCGGCGCGGGGGACGCTGCTGCAGCGGCTACTGCCGTAGGTGGGTAGGCGGAAAGAACGGAAGGCTCCCACTCAAGGGGTCATCCTGAGCAGAGCGAAGGATCTTGCCCGCTGTGCCTCGTCGCCCAATTTACGGTGACCGAGTTCAGTCGAGTAGATCCTTCGCTTCGCTCAGGATGACTCCGATGCTGGTGCAAGTTCCCCGTCCGCCTGTCCGCCTGTCCGCCTGTCCGCCTGTCCGCCTACCCGCCTACCGGCCCACCCGGCAGGGCCAACTCGTTCGACTCGATCTCCTGACGGAGCGAGGGCTCCGTCGTCAGGGTCGAGAGGGCGCGGGCGTTCATCGCCGCCGAATAGAAGCGATAGGTATCGCCGCCCGCGCTGGTCGCATCTCGGCAGGCGATGGCGCCGTACCCGAGCAGGGTGTTGGCGTCCATGGAGTCCGTGGGAGAGACCGCGATCCCGATACTGGCCGTCACCGAGACGCTGGCGGCCTCCGATCCCGACTCGAGCGGGGGCCGGAGCGCCTCGCGCACCCGGAGCGCCACCATTCCGGCCCCCTGCGGATCGCCGGCGGGTGTGGCCACCACCAGGCCGAAGAGCGCCCCCTCGAGCCGGGCGAGGGTATCCAACGGGCCGATGCACCCGGCCAGCCGCTGGCCGATCCTCCGGAGCAATGCCCCCCCGGCCTCCCGCCCCAGCGTATCATCCGAGGTGAACCGGTCGACCATCACGAACATCACCGAGACGATCCCCCGAACCGCTTCCGGCCGGGCCAGGCTCGTGGTCAGCAGGTCGCGATAGAGCCGGCGGTTGGGAAGCCCCGTGAGCTGATCGTAGTGTTCCAGCAGCCGGCCATAGCGACGGGCATCCCGGAGCAGGAGACGCACCTCGAGCATGTTGTGCACCCGGTTGAGCAGCTCGACCTGGTCGAACGGCTTGCTCACGAAATCCTTGGCCCCCGCTTCGAGCGCCTGGAGCTTGTGCCCGGGCTGGGCGGTGAGCACCAGGACCGGGAGGTACCCCTCGGTCTCGATCGTCTTCAGTTCACGCATCACCTCGAACCCGTCCATCCCTGGCATCACCACGTCGAGCAGGATCAGGTCGTGGCGCTGCGCGCGGTAGAGCGTGCTCACCGTGCGGGGATCCGTCGTGGTCGTGATCGATCGGTAGCCGGCACCCCGCAAGGTCCGCTCGAGCAGCGACACGTTGACGGGCGAATCGTCGACGACGAGGATGCGGGCGTTCAGGATGTCGGCCGGCGTGATCATGGTCACTGCCTGCGTCAGGGGGTCAGGCTTGAGGGGGTGTCGTCGCGCGCCAAGGCCTCGTCGAGCGTGGCGAGGAACTCCGGGACCTTGATCGGCTTCGTCAGATACTTGAAGAACCCGGCCGCCAGGCCACGGGCGACGTCCCGGGGCATGGCGTTGGCGCTGAGCGCCACCACGGGGATGTGGGCGGTGAGCGGGTCGTTGCGCAGCAGGCCGAGGGCCTCGAATCCGTTGATCCCGGGGAGGTTGATGTCCATCAGGATCACGTCCGGCCGTTCGCTCCGCGCGAGCTCGATGCCGTAGTGTGCGTCTCCGGCGCTCAAGAGCCGCATCCCGGGGAGCCGGGCCAGGAGCTGCTCGACCAGCCTGAGATTCGCGGGATTATCCTCGACGTAGAGCAGGGTGCGCAGGGGCGCGTCGACCGGCATTGCCGAGATCACCAGTCCGTCGGGCACGCCCGGCGCACGAGCACCCACTACGGTGTCGCTCGAGTAGAGCTCGATCCAGAATGAGCTGCCGACCCCGACGGTGCTGACCACGCCGATCTCGCCGTTCATCAATTCGATCAGCCGCTTGCTCACCACCAGCCCGATCCCGGTCCCTTCCTCGCCCCCGGCCTCCTGCCCGAGGCGATTGAAGGACTGGAAGAGCTGAGCGATCATCTCCTGCGGCAACCCGGCACCGGTATCCGTGACCATGATCCGGATCCGGTCCGACTCCCGCCGGGTGCACTCGACCGTGACGCTCCCACCGCTCCGGTTGTACTTGATCCCGTTGGAGAGGAGGTTGATGAGCACCTGCTTGAGCCGAGTGGGGTCGGCGTGGACCGCGAGCCCGGCGTCGACCTTGGGAAACACGAGGGTGACCTCGTGGCCCTGCGCCTGCGGGGCGACCATCTCCTGGCATTCCATCAGCACATCGGCCAGTGGCACCGGCTCCAGCGAAAGGGTCATCCGCCCGGACTCGATGACGGCGAGGTCGAGGATCTCGTTGATGAGCTCCAGCAGGTACCAGCCGGCGTGCAGGATCTGCTCGATGCTGGCCTTCTGACTGGGGGTCGGCGGGGGGGAGTCCGACTCCATCAACTGCGCGAATCCGAGGATCGCGTTGAGCGGCGAGCGGAGCTCGTGGCTCATGTTGGACAGGAATTCCGACTTGGCCTGGTTGGCCTTCTCGGCCGCGGACTTGGAACCCTCCAACTCGATGGACTTCTCGAGGAGCACCTGGTCCAGGCGCTTCCGCTCGGTCACGTCGCGCGCGGCGGCGAACACCCCTTGCAACTGCCGACCCCGGTCGTAGAAGGTCGTCGCGTTGTAGGAGACCTCGGTCTCCTTCCCGTCGCGGGCCCGCACGGTCAACTCGTAGTTGGTGACCTTCTTCTCGCCCAGCACCCGCTTGATCCACGCCTCGGCCTTGGCCGGGTCCGTGAAGTAGTTCTTGAACGGGGCCCCGATCAGCTCGTCCCGCGTGCAATCCGTCAGGACCTCCATCTGCTTGTTGACGTCGGTGATGGTGCCCGACGGGTCCGTCGTCAGCACGGCGTCGATGTTCGACTCGATGAGCGAGCGGGTATAGAACTGCTGGTCGTGCAGACGCTGGTCGAGCTTCTTCCGTTCTTCCTCGACCAGCTGCCGGGCGGTATTGTCGGTGCCGATGAGGAGATAGCCGATGATGGTGTCGTGGGCGTCGCGGAGCGCGGTCACGGATACCACCGCCGGGAAGCGGCTGGCGTCCTTCCGGATGTAGGTCAGCTCGTAGATGTCCTCGATCCCGCGCGAGGCCTTGAAGAGCAGCGCCTCGAATCCCGGGGCGATCGGCGTGCCGAGTTCGGCGCTGAGCTCCTTGGCGCGGGCGATCAGCTCCTGCGGATCGGAGATGTCGGCCGGGGTGATCGCGTTCATCACCTCCGCGGCCGTGTACCCCAGCATCCGCTCGGCGCCGACGTTGAAGATCTG
>JANLXK010000210.1:0-6445 GCA_031365045.1 Gemmatimonadota bacterium
CGGCGCCGCGCGCCAGCCGCCGGACGGTACCCACGGTCGGGTTCTTCCGGCCCGCCTCGTACGCCGCGATGGCGGGCTGGGACGTGCCTCCGGCCAGCGCCAGCTCGGCCTGAGTCATCGCAGCACGCTCTCTGAGGCTCCTGATCGTGTTCATGTCAAGAATATATCTTATAGGATATAATTCGTCAATCTATCTAGGTACATTCATCAGCTCCACCTGCGCTATCCAGTACTCGCCGCTGCCAGCACTCCCTCCGGCTTGAGATGCTCACCTCAAAATCCGCTCAGCTTGGTGATCCGGCCCCGGCCACCCATGGCCCAGACCGCGCGCAGTGAGGCCGAGCCCACCGTCCAGTACACATTGTTGAGGATGACCGTCCAGGTCGTCCCGTTGTCGCGCGAGTATGCGAGTCCCCCGGGGCCGGCTGCCACGACAGTGGGGTGCTTGGCGCCCTGGACATAGATCCCGCCGTAGAAGCCCTGGCCGAAGGGCGGGGGACCGCCGCGGGTCCAGGTCCGACCCCCATCGTTGGTCGACGCGGTGGCGGCGCTGCTGTCGGTGCCGAGCACGATGCCGTGCCGGTCGTCGCGAAAGGCCACCGCGCCGATGGCAACGAGGGGGATGCTGTCCGTGACCCAGGTCCGGCCATAGTCCGCGGTGTGGAGGAGCCGAGCGACCGGTGTGCCGACCGCGATCCAGGCCCGGCCACCGGGGCGGGTGATGAGACAGAGGCCGCTGGCGGCGAAGCTCCCCTCGCCGGGGAGTGCTGGGGGGAGGGTCGGGGATCGGACCCGGTCCCAGTGCACTCCACCATCTATAGTGGAGAGGATCACCTTCGCCCCGTCGACCGCGTCCCCGATCACCAACCCTCGGCGCGCGTCCCAAAAATCGAAGCAGTCATAGAACCCCTTGGCGTCGGGGTTGGTGTGCTGCAGGGTCCAGATTGCCCCGCCGTCGTGCGTGACGTAGATCCGAGCGGAATCGGCGGTGCCGGCGCTCAGGAGCCAGGCGGTGTTCGAATCCAGCGCATGCACGTCGCGGAACTGGAGGAACTCCCCTCCCGGTACCACGCCGTGGGTCCAGGTGGCGCCGCCATCTATGGTGCGGACCCAGGTCCCCCGGACCCCGCTGCCCCAGACCACCTTCTCATCGACCGGGCTGAGCCCGATGAGGAGGGACGTGGTGCCGCTGGTCTGTTCGATGGCGGCGATGTTCGCCGGGGCGGGGGAACCGGGAGCACCCGCCGCACATGCGGAGAGAATGAGGAGAAGCGGGGCAGGGCGAAGGATCGCGTTCATCGACCGAAAGTGTTGAAGATCATGTGAAGGCTCGCCACGGTCACACCGCCCAGCGGGCGCACCATCGCGAACTGCCGCCCGTCCGGCGAGACGTCCCAGAGCGACTCGTTGAACCCGCCCATGTAGGCACCCGCGAACAGCGCGCGTGGCGCCCCCATCCTCGGCTCCGGGCCGAGCTGGATCGGCACGACGTAGACGGAGTCGGCGTGACGGTAGAAGAGCTCCCTCCCCCCGGTGCCCCATCGGGCCTCCTGGCCTCCCGCAGTGGAGACCTTCCAGCGCGGGCTCCCCTCCTCCAGGCGGCGGATGTAGACCTCGGTCGTGCCGGAGAGGTTCGAGCTGTAGGCCAGCCACCGTCCATCCCGCGAGAGGGCGATGCCGCTCTCGTTGAAGCCGGTCGCCGCGAGGGGACGGGTGACGGTGGGGCTGTCGGGCGGGGCCATGAGGATGTCCCGGACCCCGACATCCTCACGGAACACCAGCCCCTTCCCATCGGGCGTCAGCCTTGACTCGAATACCCGGCCGCTCGGCCGGCTGAAGAAGGGGACCGGGTCGGCGCTCCCGTCGGCCGCCACCCGAGAGAGCGAGACCGCGCCCCCGGTGAACTTGGCGTAGATGAGATATCGGCCGTCGGGGCTCCACTCGGAGTTGCCGCTGGCGGTATCGAAGGTGATCCGGCTCAGTCGCTTCGACGCCAGGTCGAAGTCCCAGATATCGCCAACGAGGACTCGGCTTGCGGCCTCGATCGTGACCGCGATGCGCCGCCCGTCGGGTGAGAAACGGGGGAAGCGGTAGGCCCCCACCGGGACCGGCAGGGTCCGGGCCCGGCCATCACGGCCGACGAGCACCAGCTCGCGGGCCTCCGCCGCCAGCCCGGAGAAATACGCCACGTTCCCGGTGCGTGAAACGCTGTACCGGGCGAACATCCCCTGGTTGAGGCTCAGGTTCTCCGCGACCGATTCCGCCGGTCCGGTCACTCGGGCTCGTCTGGCGTCGAACGGCACGGAAAAGAGAGTGCCGGAGACGTCGGCGTACAACAGCCGACCCCCATCCACGTAGAATGGGGTCATCCCGGCAATGCCGAGCGGGCGTGCCGTTCGCTTCGCGAGGTCGATCACCACCAGGTCGGGGGTGCCGCCGGTGATGCGCGTGGCCACCATCGTCTTGCCATCCGGAAGGAAGATCGCGCTCGCGTAGCGCCGCGCGCCACCGGATGAATCGGGGCCCAGGATCGCCTCGGGGTGGCCCCCCGACGCCGAGACCCGGTACAGGGTGTCCCCCAAGGTGAAGACGATCTGGTCGTCCGGACCCCATGTCATGCCGCTCATCGGTCCGGCGGCATCGCAGATCACCTGTGACGCTCCTCCTGCCACCGCGACCTTGCGGAGCTGTGTGCCCCCCTGGCGGAAAACGATCCAGGTGCCGTCGGGGGAGAAGTACGCCGAATTGCTGGTCCCCTCGGTGCCTGGCACGGCGACCGGTTGCTCGCGGTCCATCGATCGGAGGTAGAGCCGCTGGGTCCGCTGCGAATCCATCCCCACGTACACGAGCCGGGAACCGTCGGGCGAGATGTTCGGGCTCCACCCGGCCGGCGAGGCGCTGGGGAGGGGTACCGTCAATCGGGTGATCGGCGGCGGCGACGGAGCGGGGCGGAACCACCCCCACGCGGCCAATCCCGCGAGGAGGATCGCGGCACCACCCACGACCCACATCCCGCGACCCGCGACCCTCGACCCGCGACCGGTCCGGAGCGCCACCGTCCCGTGCGGCCCGAAGCCGGTCCCGTGGTAGGTCGCATCCCCCAGCGCTCGTCCGAACTCTGCCGCACTTGGAAAGCGGTCGGCGGGGAGCTTTTCCAGCGCCCGCCGCACCGCCGCCTCCACATTCGGTGGGATCGTCTTCCGCTGCAGCGTGAGGGAGCGGGGCTCTTCGGTGAGCACCCGCGCGATGATCGCCTGTGCCGTGGCCCCCACGAAGGGCGGCTCCGCGGTCAGCATCTCGTAGAGCACGCAGCCGAGGGCGTAGATGTCGGAGCGGGGGGTGATCTCCCGTTCCCCCATCGCCTGCTCCGGACTCATGTAGTGCGGGGTGCCGAGCGACATCCCTGTCTCGGTCATCCGGGAGCCGCCGTCGGAGCGGCTCGCCGCCTGCGCGATCCCGAAGTCTGCGACCATCGCGTGGCACCCATGCAACAGGATATTCTCCGGCTTGATGTCGCGGTGCACCACGCCGTGCTTATGGGCGTAGTCGAGCGCGTCGGCCACTTCGCGCGCGATCCGCACCGCGTCCTCGACCGTGAGCTGCTACTCCCTGCTGAGGCGGGCGCGACGCGACTCGCCCTCCACGTACGGCATCACGTAGAAGACGAACCCTCCCGCCTCCCCTGAGTCGAAGAGACTCAGGATGTGCGGGTGCTGCAGGTTGGCCGTCGTCTTGATCTCGTGCAGGAAGCGCTCGGCGCCGAGGATGGCGGAGAGCTCCGGGCGGAGGACCTTGAGCGCCACCTTGCGGTCGTGCCGCACGTCGTGCGCCAGGTACACGGTGGCCATGCCGCCGGCACCGAGCTCGCGCTCGATCTTGTAGCGGTCGGAAAGCGCGGCGGTCAGGGTGGTGAGTGCGTCGGTCACCGGGCCGCTCCCCGGCTCTCGGCCAGGCGCCGCCGGAACTCAGTGATCCAGTTGGGCGCGATGACGAGCCGGAAATCATTGGCATCCGACATGACCGCGAGGATCCGCTTGCCGTCCCGCGACACGTCGTAGTTGGACGAGAAGAAGATCGTCGGGCCCATGTTCGCATCGGTGAGGACGGTGTCCCGGCCGAGCAGCGTGAACGTGGGGGTGAGCGCCACCCGCGCCCGCATCAGGGAGCCCCCCGAGCGATAGTACAGCCCTCGGCCGTCAGGAGCCCAGGCGGGCTCAGTGCCGCCGCTGACCGAGACTTGGAACTTGGCCGACGGATCGGGGAAGGAGCGGACGTAGACCTCCAGTCGTCCCGATTCGCTGGAGACGAGAGCCACCCACTTGCCGTCGGGGGAGAACCGAGGCCCGGCGTCGGTCGTGGGGGTCGTGAGATAGGTCTGGACCACCCCGGGCGAGTCGAGCGGAGCACGAAGGACGTCCCAGCTGTTCTCCCGCAGGGCGGTCACCAGCAGCCACCGACCGTCGGGGGACATCGTTGCGGCCGGCGCGAGGTAGGTGGTGTGGAAGAGTTCGGTGGCCGGGGAACCCCCGGTGGCGAGTTGGCGCCAGACTGCCGTACGAGCATCCTGTCCCGAGGCCGTGTAGATGACCGAGGCTCCGTCGACGCCCCATTCCACGGAAGTCACTGTCCCGGCGGTGGTCAGCCGGGAGAAGGTCGTCAGCGCGCGGTCGTAGATCCAGACGTCGCTCTGCTGTCCGGCGTGGACCACCACCGCGACCCGACGTTCGTCGGGGGAGAGCCTCGGGGTCTCGAAGCCGGTGGCTTGGGGGATCAGCGCTTCGGGGCGTCCATTACGGGAGAGCCACATCAACTTCGCGCGGGCCTCGCCGCCGGCCGTCACCAGCGCCCCGCCGCGGGAAACGAAGACTCCGGAGTTGCCGTTGTTGGCGCTCTCGACCGTCACAGGGTCGTGCACGGGTACCGGCAGCCCATCGGGCGCCAAGTGTCCGAGATCGAGCTTGAGCGCCATGAGGGCGCCGTCGGCCTGGACGTACACCAGCATCTCGTCGACCAATGCGAGGGGCCGGATTCCGTGCACGCCGAGCGGCGTCACCCGACCATCCTTGAGGGAGACGAGGGCGAGCTCTGCGGTGGTCAAATTCCCGGTCCAGATCACGAAGGCGACCAGCTTGCCCCCCGGCAGCCCGATCGGCCAGAGATGGTCGGTCTGGCCCTTGGCCGTGTCCGGCTGGGTGAGTGCCGTCGGCGCGCCGCCGGCAGCGTTGACCCGCGAGAGGCCGTGGAAGGGACCGACGGCTCCGAACACCAATTCATTGCCATCGGTCCAGTCGGCGCCGTTGGCACCTCCGAGGTCGGCGACGGCGACCGGGGCGCTCCCGTCGAGTCGGACCTTGAACTCCTTGCCTGCGCCGTACGCGAGCCAGTTCCCGTCGGGGGAGAAGAAGGGTTGGTAGGCGTTCCTCGTTCCCGGGATCGGCCGGGCCTCGAGCTGGTCGGTCCGGAGCGTGAACAGTCGAGTGTTGCCGCTCGACTCTGCCACCGAATAGACGATGGTCCCGCCATCGGGGGAGATCGCGGCGGGCCAGGGGAACTGATTGAACGGCGCGGTAGCCGCGGTCGGCGCCAGGGTGTAGCGGATGACCGGGACCGGGGTCGACGACGGGATGGAGCGGAACCACCCCCACGCGGCCAAGCCCGCGAAGAGGAGTGCGGCGCCCCCCAAGAGCTGTATCCCGCGTCCCGCGATCCGCATCCCGCGTCCCGCTCGCAGCGCGACCGTTCCAGTCGGGCCGAATCCGGTCCCGTGGAAGGTCGCGTCACCGAGCGCTTTCCCGAAGTCCGCGGCAGTCGGAAAACGATCGGCCGGAAGCTTCTCGAGCGCCCGTCGCACCGCCGCTTCGACGTGGGGCGGCACCGTCTTCCGTTGCAGCGTGAGGGAGCGCGGTTCTTCGGTGAGCACCCGCGCGATCACCGCCTGCGCCGTGGCCCCCACGAACGGCGGCTCGGCCGTCAGCATCTCGTAGAGCACGCAGCCCAGCGCATAGATGTCGGAGCGGGGAGTGATCTCCCGCTCTCCCATCGCCTGCTCGGGACTCATGTAGTGCGGAGTGCCGAGCGACATCCCGGTCTCGGTCATGCGGGAGCCGCCGTCGGAGCGGCTGGCCGCGAGCGCGATCCCGAAGTCGGCCACCATCGCATGGCCACCGTGGAGCAGGATGTTCTCTGGCTTGATGTCGCGGTGCACCACGCCGTGCTGGTGGGCATAGTCGAGCGCGTCGGCCACTTCACGCGCGATCCGGACGGCGTCCTCGACCGGGAGCTGCTTCTCCCGCAACAGCCGGTCGCGGAGGCTCTCTCCTTCGACATACGGCATCACATAGAAGACGAAGCCCCCGGCCTCCCCTGAATCGAAGAGGCTCAGGATGTGCGGGTGCTGCAGGTTGGCCGTGGTCTTGATCTCGTGCAGGAACCGCTCGGCGCCGAG
>JANLXK010000231.1:0-2738 GCA_031365045.1 Gemmatimonadota bacterium
AAATGAACGGGCCCCATTGGGACTTGAGGCGCGGTCGCTGTGGCTCTTCTATTCAGTGATGATCTCCAAATCCCACCTCCTCGACTCCATGCTCCACGAATGCACCGTGGCGCAGCACCTCTATTCCAAGCTCACCCCCGCTTGCTTCGACTACCGGCCATCGCCGACCCAGCGGTCCACCACCGAGCTGCTCCAGTACCTGAGTGTCATCGGAATCGCCGGCAGCACCTGCATGGCGGAGCACAACTGGAAGCTCTTCGCCCCTTTCAGTGAACGGGCCAAGGCGATGCCGGTAGGAGATTTCGTGGAAGCGATGGACCGGCAAAAGGCGGAGCTCATCGCCTTCTTCAAGGCGATCCCCGAGGAGCGCCTCGCGACCCAGGAGGCCCCCCTCCCGGGCGGCGTCACGCAGCCGCTCGCGGTGGCGTTGATGAACGGCCCGCTCAAGTGGCTCACGGCCTACAAGCTCCAGCTCTTTCTCTACGCCAAGGCCACCGGGATCGAAGGGATCGGCACCTCCAACGCCTGGCGCGGCGTGGATATGGCGCCAAAGCCCGCGCCCTGAATCTCCCCTCCCCCGACAGGGGGAGGGGCAGGGGGAGGGGCGGTCGGGGGTGAGGTCTGATCGAGAAGGGGCCAACGCGGTGCTACATTCCAGCGTCCTCCTTCAACTGAGTCCTATGAATTCCAAACTCCGTTCGCCGCACTATGTCGGCCGTCGGCTGCTGGCCGTCGGCGTTGTGCTCGCTGTCGGCTGTTGGCTGTCGGCAGTCGGCGTGTCCGCCCAGGCCCCCGCCAACAAGCAGATCAAGTACGTCCGTGACGCCGAGGAGTACGCGGTCCTGACCCGGCAGGTCTACCGCCAGGCCCTGACCGCCGTTGCCACCGCCGTCCGCGAGCGGAACGCCCGCACCGGCGGCCCCTGGGGCGTCGTGCTCGACATCGACGAGACGGTCCTCGACAACTCGACCTACGAGCTCGAGCGCTCCGCCTACGGCCTTCCCTTCGACAACCAGTCGTGGAACGCCTGGGTCACCCGCGCGGAAGCGGGGGTCGTCCCCGGCGTCGTCGACTTCGTCTTTGGCATCCGCCGCCTCGGCGGCCGCGTCGCGTACATCAGCAATCGCGACGAGGCGGTCCGTGGCGCGACGGTCGCCAACCTCCAGCGCCACAACCTCTGGAGTGACATCGATCGGCTCTGTCTCGCCACCGACTCGACCTACCCCAAGCGCGCCCGCCGCTCCGAGATGGTGGAAGGCAAGGGCAATTGCAGTTGGAGCGGCACACCGGTCCCGGTCCTCGCTTTCGTCGGCGACCAGATGGGGGACTTCCCCGCCGTCGTCGAGTCCGACCAGGACGCGGGCAAGGACGACGCCTTCGGCCGCCGCTACTTCATCCTCCCCGACCCCCTCTACGGCGCCTGGACCACCCGCGTCACGCGGCAGCGATGAGGGTCTTGAGTCGCGGGTCGCGGGTCGCGGGTCGACTGACCTTCGCCTCGCTGTTGTTGTTCTGCGCCGCTGCGCCCCTGCGCCTCTGCGCCCAGGACGTCCCCACCGGCGAGACCGCCGTCGTCTTCCAGCGTTACTCGGCGCGGGTGCCGAAGATCCAGGTCCTCGAGTCCTCTACCGGCGCCAAGACCGTCACCGGCTCGGGGTTCTACATCGACCGCGACGGGCACCTCATCACCAACTACCACGTGGTGAGCAAGCTCGTCGCGCACCCCGACCGCTATCGGGCCGAACTGCTCGACAGCGCCGGCACCGCCCGCGCGGTCACCGTGCTCCGGGTCGACGTGATCCACGACCTCGCCCTGCTCGCCACCACGCCCGCGGGTGACGTCCCCCTCCCGATCGCCGAAGGGCTCCCCCCGCAAGGCCGCCGCCTCTACTCCCTCGGCCACCCCTACGAACTCGGCATCACCATCGTCGAGGGGACGTATAACGGGCTGATGGCGCACGCCCTCTCGCCGAGGATCCATCTCACCGGCGCCCTCAACCCGGGGATGAGCGGCGGTCCGACCATCGACGCCACCGGCCACGTGGTGGGCGTGAACGTGGCGACCGCGGGGAACGAAGTGAGTTTCCTCGTCCCCGCCTCCGCGGTGGCCCAGCTCATCGCCGCCGGGAGCGCCGCGCGCTGGGCGCCGCAGCCCGAGCTCCTCACCGATGTCGCGACCCAGCTCCGCGCCTACTCCGACGGCTACCTCGCCTCGATGTTCACGGGCGACGTGCCCTACACCACGTTGGGCGGCGTGCAGTTCCCCACCCGCGCCGCGCCGTTCTTCAATTGCTGGGCCGACACCGACCGCGACCCCTCGCAGCCCTGGGAGTCGGTCGAGCATATCTGCATCACCGACGACCAGGTCTTCCTCTCCGAGGATCTCTGGGCCGGCGTGCTCGAGTTCGGGCATACACTGTACACCAGCGCCGAGCTCTCGCCGGTCCGATTCTATTCGCTGTACCAGGATGAGTTCGGCGGGGACGTCCAGTTCCTGAGCGGCGGCGATGAAGACCTGACCGCCTTCCGCTGTCGCACCCGGAACGTCGAGCAGGGAGGCGCCAAGTGGCGCACCGTCTTCTGCCTTCGCGCCTACAAGCACCTCACCGGTCTCTACGACGCCGTGATCAAGTCGGCACTGCTCGGCCGGGGCAACGTCGGCGTTATGACGCGACTCACGCTCTCGGGGGTCACCGCCCGGGCGGCGGAGACCACCGCGCGGCGCTACTTCGGGAGGG
>JANLXK010000241.1:0-5993 GCA_031365045.1 Gemmatimonadota bacterium
GCCCGGCACGTGGCCGAACAGATGCCCTTCATGGCCACCGAGCGGTGGCTGATGCTCGGCGTCGAGGCGGGCGGCGATCGCCAGGCGCTGCACGAAGTGGTGCGGAAGCACTCGCTGGCCGCGGCCGAGCAGACCGCCACCGGCGGCGTGAACGACCTGATGGAACGCCTGAGCGCGGACGCGGCCTTCCAGAAGCTCGACGCCGGCAAGCTCAAGGCCGAGATCGACCCGGCCAAGTACGTCGGCCGCTCGCCGGAGCAGGTGACCGAATTCCTCGGGGAATACCTCCGCCCCTTGATGCTCAAGGCGCGCCCGCATGCGACCAAGCCGGCCGACGCGGAGATCCGGGTATGACCGCGATGCTCCCCGTGCTGAGCCAGAGCACCCTCCCCCTGCCGCTCCTGCGCCGCGGCAAAGTCCGGGAGGTGTACGAGGTGGACGCGGAGACGCTGCTGCTTGTGGCGAGCGATCGGGTGAGCGCGTTCGACGTCGTGATGCGCGAGCCGGTGCCGATGAAGGGGGCCGTGCTGACCCAGATCAGCGCCTTCTGGTTCCGGAAGCTCGCCGGCACGGTGGAGCACCACATGCTGAGCGCCGACGCCGATGAGATCCTCAAGCTCGTGCCGGCGCTGACCGACCACCGCGACCAGATCACGGGGCGCGCGATGCTTGTGCGGCGCACTGATCCGATCCCGTTCGAGTGCGTGGTGCGCGGCTACCTCTCCGGCTCGGCGTGGGCCGAGTACCAGAAGCGCGGCACGCTCGCGGGTGAGCGGCTCGCCGCGGGGCTCCGCGAGAGCGACCGCTTCGACCCCCCGGTGTTCAGCCCCGCCACCAAGGCGGAGACGGGCCACGACGAGAACGTCACCTTCGCGCGGATGCGGACCGATCTCGGGCCGGCCCTCTCGGAAAAGCTCCGGTCGCTGTCGCTCGCGGTCTACGCGGCGGGACGCGACCACGCCGCCACCCGCGGAATCATCATCGCGGACACCAAGTTCGAATTCGGCGAGGGGAACGACGGGCAGCTCCGCCTCATCGACGAAGTGCTCACGCCCGACAGTTCCCGCTTCTGGCCCGCCGAGCGGTACGCCCCCGGCGGGTCGCAGCCGAGTTTCGACAAGCAGCCGCTCCGCGACTATCTGAGCGGCCTGAAGGCCGCCAGAACGTGGAACGGCGACGCCCCACCGCCGGTCCTGCCGGCGGACGTGGTGGCGGCGACGAGCGCCCGGTATCAGGAGGCGTTCCGCCTCGTGACTGGTCGCGCCCTCGAGGAGACGTTCTGATGCGGATCGCGAAAGAAGGGTGGCCCTTCATCCTCGGCTTCTGGCTGGTGGCCGCCCTCTTCTGGTGGCTCGGCTGGATGATCGCGTTCTGGGTCTGGGTGCCGGTGGCGGTCTGGTGCGTGGCGTTCTTCCGCGATCCCGAGCGCACCGGTGAGCGGGGGCCGAACGTGGCCATCGCCCCGGCCGACGGCAAGGTGGTGAGCATCGTCGAGGTGGACGAACCGACCTTCGTGGGAGGCCGGGCCCAGCGCGTCGCGATCTTCATGAACGTCTTCGACGTGCATGTGAACCGGTACCCGATGGACGGGACCGTCCAGTATCGGCACTACAATGCCGGCAAGTTCGGCCACGCCGCCGAGGACAAGGCGAGCGAGCTCAACGAGCAGTCGTCGGTGGGGCTGGGGACGGCCAAGGGGAAGGTGCTGGTGCGGCAGATCGCCGGGCTGGTGGCGCGGCGGATCATCACGGACCACGCGGTCGGGACGGCTGTACTGCAGGGCGCGCGGATGGGGCTGATCCGCTTCGGTTCGCGCGTGGATGTGTTCCTTCCCCCCAACGCGACGATCGCCGTGCGCGTCGGGGATCGGACCCAGGCGGGAAGGAGCGTGATCGCACGATGGAGCTGATCCGCGGACGGGGACTCCCCCGCCCTGACCTCACGCGGGCCGTGGTGGTGCTGCCCAGCGCCTTCACGCTCGGCAACCTGTTCTTCGGCATCTGGGCCATCATCTCGGCCGCGCAGGGGAACTTCAAGTGGGCCGCCTGGTACGTGCTCTTCGCCGGCATCCTCGACATGCTCGACGGCCGCGTGGCGCGGCGCACCAAGACCGGCACCAAGTTTGGCGCCGAGCTCGATTCGCTGGTGGACGCCATCAGCTTCGGCGTGGCGCCGGCGATGATCATGTACTTCCTCGAGTTCCGCTTCGCCGGGAAATTTGCCTGGGTGCTCTGCTTCGCGTACATCGTGGCGGTGGTGCTCCGGCTGGCGCGCTACAACGTGCAGGCCGCCTCGGGCACCGAGGCGCCTTCCGGGTGGTTCACCGGCCTCCCCTCGCCCTCGGCCGGGATGACCTTGGCGGTGTGGTACCCGTTCAGCCAGACCAACTGGTACCAGCGCTCGCTGGCGTACCTGCAGTTCGACCGCCAGGGACTGGTGATCCTGATGCTCGTGCTCGCGGTGATGATGGTGAGCACGGTGCGGTATCCCAAGTTCCCGGTGGTCGGCTTCCGCTCGGTGAAGGGGCTCTTCGGCACCGCGTTCCACCTGCTGGTGCTGGTGGCCGGCCTGACGGTGCCGGAATACTTCTTCTTCCCGCTCGGCCTCACCTACCTCGGCTACGGGCTCTTCCGCTTCGCGATCCTCGCCTTCGCCGAGAAGCACGAGCCGGAAGCGGTGCCCGTCCTGTCCGACGACCTGCCGCCTCAGGAGAACCACCAGTGACCTACCGTGTCCTCGTCCGCGTGATGCCCCGCACCGGCCTCCTCGACCCGCAGGGCCAGGCGGTGGAGTCGGCGCTGCACGTGCTCGGCTTCGCCGAGGCGACCCAGGTGCACGTGGGCAAGGCGATCACGCTGGACGTGAAGGCGGCCTCGAAGGACGAGGCGGTCTCGCGGGCCCGGCAGATGTGCGACAAGCTCCTCGCCAATCCGGTGACCGAGGACTACCTCGTCGAGGTGGAGGAAGCCTGATGTCGCTCCGCGCCGCCGTCGTCCGCTTCCCCGGCAGCAACTGCGACCAGGATGTGCTCCACGCCTGTCAGCGCGCGGGCGCCGAGTCGTACTTCGTCTGGCACCGAGACACCGACCTGCAGCGAGCCGACGTGGTCCTCCTGCCCGGCGGGTTCAGCTATGGCGACTACCTCCGGTCCGGGGCGATCGCCCGGTTCAGCCCGATCATGGCCGAGGTGAAGCGCCACGCCGACCGCGGTGCGCCGGTGCTCGGCATCTGCAACGGGTTCCAGATCCTCTGCGAGGCGGGGCTGCTGCCGGGGGCCCTGCAACGGAACGGACGGCTGGCGTTCGCCTCGCGCCCGGTCACGATGCGGATCGAGCGCCCGGAGACGACCTTCACGGGCGACTACCGGCTGGGCCAGCTGGTCACGATGCCGGTGGCGCATGGTGACGGGCGCTACACCGCCGACGACGAGACCCTCACTCGCATCGAGCAGGAGGGGCTTGTGGTGGCGCGCTACGTCGGCGCCGACGGTGCCCCGGCCCGCGGCGGGGAGAACCCCAACGATTCGCTCGACGACATTGCCGCCCTCTGCGACCCGAGCGGCCACATCGTGGGGCTGATGCCGCATCCGGACCGTGCCGCCGATCCGGCGCTCGGGAACACGGATGGGCTGGGGTTCTTCACGTCGATGATGACGGCGGTGGTGGGCAGCTAGCGAGAAGCGAGGAGCGCCTAGCGAGAGTCGGGCCAGCTCCTCAATGGAAAACCGGCACGGGACCCGACGCGCTCTCGCTAGGCGCTAGGCGCTCCTCGCTCCAACGGAAAGGCAACGACCATGACCTCCAAGAACGAAGACGAATACTTCGCCAAGCGCGACGCCGAGCTCAAGCAGCGGATGCACGCCCGGCAGGTGGCGGAGCACGAGTCCACCGAGCGGCGGACGCACCTGATGCGCTGTCCCCGCTGCGGCGGGCACATGAAGCACCACGTGCTGCACGGCATCACCGTGGAACAGTGCCCTGACTGCAAGGGGATGTTCCTCGATGACGGGGAGCTCCACGCCCTGTCGCATCATCAGGACGCCGGTATCCTCGGCAAGGTGTTCGGCGACCTGCACAAGGCACTCCACAACAAGATGGACGCGAAGTGACCGAACCGGTGGTGTCGCTGGCATCGGCGCGGGAGCACAACCTCACCGCCGACGAATTCGCCCGCATCCAGAAGATCCTTGGCCGCCTCCCCTCGTTCACCGAGCTCGGCGTCTTCTCGGCGCTCTGGTCGGAGCACTGCTCCTACAAGCACTCCAAGCCGGTCCTCAGGACCTTCCCCACGACCGGCGAATCGGTCCTGCAGGGCCCCGGCGAGAACGCCGGCGTGCTCCGCCTCCCCGACGGCTGGGCGGTGGCGTTCAAGGTCGAGAGCCACAACCACCCGTCGGCGGTCGAGCCGTTCCAGGGCGCGGCCACCGGCGTCGGCGGGATCCTCCGCGACGTGTTCACGATGGGCGCCCGCCCGGTGGCGCTCCTCAACTCGCTCCGCTTCGGCCCGCTCGACGACGCCCGCAACCGCTACCTCTTCGCCGGATGCGTGAAGGGGGTCGGGACCTACGGCAACTGCGTCGGCATCCCCACCCTGGGCGGGGAGGTCGACTTCGCGCCGGGGTACAGCGGCAACCCGCTGGTGAACGCGATGGCGGTCGGGATCCTGCGCGAGAAGGACCTGATCACCGCCAAGATGCGGGGCCCCGGAAACCTCGTGATCGCAGTGGGTGCGCGGACCGGACGGGATGGGATCCACGGCGCGAGCTTCGCTTCGGAAGAATTGTCGGAGAAGAGCGAGGCCCGCCGCCCGCAGGTGCAGGTGGGCGACCCCTTCACCGAGAAGCTCCTCCTCGAGGCGACGCTGGAGCTCCGCGCCCTCGACCTGATGGTCGCGATCCAGGACATGGGTGCGGCGGGGCTCACCAGCTCTTCGGCCGAGATGGCGGCGCGCGGCGGGGTGGGCGTGGAGCTCGACACCGACAAGGTCCCCACTCGCGAGCCTGGGATGACGGCGTATGAGATCCTGCTCAGCGAATCACAGGAACGGATGCTGGTGGTCGCGGAGCCGTCCAAGGTGGACGCGATCCGCGCCGTCTGCGACAAGTGGGAGCTCCAGTCGGCCATCATCGGCAAGGTGACCGACGACGGGATCTTCCGCGTGCGGCACCACGGTGTGATCAAGGCGGAGATCCCCGCCCAGCGCCTGGTCGATGAAGCTCCGTTGTATCACCCGGTAGCCCAGGAGGCTCCCGGCGCCATCGCGCGCCGGAAGTCGACGCCGATGGGAGGGCCGGGATGCAGCCCGGGCGCGGCGCTCCCCCTCCTCCTCGACACGCCGAGCATCGCGAGCAAACGGTGGGTGTACGAACAGTATGATTCCACCGTGCAAGCCAACACCCTCATCGGCCCCGGCGGCGACGGCGGGACCTTCCGGGTGGAGGGGACCGATTTCGCGCTGGCCGTCTCGCTCGACTGCAACGCGCGGCTGGTGGCGATCGATCCGTACGAGGGGGGGAAGGCGACCGTGGCCGAGGCGGCGCGCAACGTCGCCGTCACCGGTGCCAGGCCCCTCGGCATCACCGACTGCCTCAACTTCGGCAATCCGGAGAAGCCGGAGGTGTTCCACCAGTTCAAGGAGGCGTGCCGCGGCATCGCCGACGCCTGCCGGGCCTTCGGGATCCCGGTCACCGGCGGGAATGTCTCCTTCTATAATGAACGGGGAACGAGCGCCGTCGACCCGACCCCGGTGGTCGGCCTCGTCGGCCTCCTCGCCAAGGTCGGAGACCACATCCCGGCCCATTTCCAGCGTCCCGGCGACGGGATCGTCATCTTCGGCGTGACCCAAGGGAAACTCGGCGGTTCGGCGTACTGGGCCGAGGTGTACGACCACGTCGGTGGCGCGGTGCCGGTGGTGGACCTCGACGCCGAGCTTCGGCTGCAGGAATTTCTTGTTGCAGCCGCGCGAGCGCGGCTGCTCAAGTCGGCGCACGACTG
>JANLXK010000248.1:0-2143 GCA_031365045.1 Gemmatimonadota bacterium
CCGATGCTGGGGCCTGGCGCATCTCGACGAGCTCGCCGCCGACGCCAGCGCGCGGACCGGGATCCCGGTCTCCGTGACCCGCGAGTACCTCGGCACCCTCGACTACGCGCTGGGTGGGGCGGAGCTCGAAGGGCTCACGACATTCTTCCGCCGGCTGGCCCAGGACGGCCTCGCCCCCGGCAGCACCCTCTCGTTCATCTCAGCGGCCTGATCATGCCCTCGGTCGATCGCACCAGCGGCGAATTCCGCGACGCACTGGAACTCTACCAGCGCGCCGACCTCCTCGACCTCGGCCGCCAGGCGGACGAGGCGCGGTGGCGCCTGCATCCGGATCCGGTGGTGACCTACATCATCGACCGCAATATCAACTACACCAACGTCTGCGTGGCCGACTGCGGCTTCTGCGCCTTCGCGCGCCGGCCGAAGCACCTCGAAGGGTATGTCCTGAGCTTCGAACAGATCGGACAGAAGATCGACGAGTGCAAGGCGATCGGCGGGGTGCAGATCCTGATGCAGGGGGGGCACAACCCCTACATCCCGTTCGAGTGGTACCTCGACCTGCTGCGCTACATCAAGACCCACCACCCGATCCACGTCCACGGCTTCAGCCCCTCCGAGGTCGTGTTCTTTTCGGAACGCTTCAAGCTGCCCGTGAGCGAGGTGATCCGCGAGCTCCGCGCGGCGGGACTGGATTCCATCCCTGGCGGCGGCGGCGAGATCCTGGTCGACGCGGTGCGCCAGCGGGTGGCGCCCAAGAAGGCGCAGACGGAAGAGTGGCTCGGCGTGCAGGAAGAGGCCCACCGGCAGGGGATGCGCACCTCGGTGACGATGATGTACGGCATGGGCGAGAGCGCCGCCGACCGGGTGGAGCACATGTTCCGCGTCCGCGAGCTCCAGCGCCGGACCGGCGGGTTCACCGCCTTCATCGCGTGGCCGCTCCAGCCCGACGGGACCCCGATGTTCGACGGGGCCCCCAAGACCGACGCGGTGACCTATCTCCGGACCCTTGCCACGATGCGGCTCGTGGCCGACAACGTGCCCAACATGCAGGCCTCGTGGGTCACGATGGGCCACAAGGTGGGGCAGGTGGCGCTCCGGTTCGGCGCCAACGACTACGGATCCCTGATGATGGAGGAGAACGTCGTCTCCGCGACGGGGACCACCCACACGACGACCCTCCGGGAAATGGACCGGCTCATCCTCGATGCTGGGTTCACGCCGCGCCGCCGACGGCAGGACTACACGCTGCTGCCCGAGCACGTGCTGGTCGCGGCCTAGGGCGATGATCCGCACCGGCATCGGGTACGACAGTCATCGGTTCGCCGAGGGGCGCCCCCTGATCCTGGGGGGCGTCACCATCCCGCACACTCATGGCCTCATCGGGCACTCGGATGCCGACGCCGTGTCCCATGCCCTGACCGACGCCATCCTGGGCGCGGCCGCCGCCGGGGACATCGGCCGCCATTTCCCCGACTCCGACCCCAGGTGGAAGGGGGCCGACTCCCTCGCACTGCTCCGCGCAGCGCACGCCATCGTGCTCGCCAAGGGATGGCGGTTCGTGCAAGGGGACGTCACCGTCATCTGTGAACGTCCGAAGCTCGGCGCCCACTTTCCCGCGATGGCGGAGCGGCTGGCCCAGACGCTCGACGTATCGCCCGAGGCCCTCGGCCTCAAGGCCAAGACCAACGAGGGGATGGGATGGATCGGGCGCGGCGAAGGGGTCGCCGTGCTCGCGGTCGCCACCCTGGAGCGGGTCCCCTGATCGACGCCCTGCTGGCCTGGCTGACCGCACTCCCGCCGGCGGCAGTCTACTTCTCGATCGCCCTCTTCACCGCGCTCGAGAATGTGTTCCCGTTCGTCCCGTCCGACGTCGGGGTGCTGCTCGTGTCCGCCCTCCTCGTACGGGAAGGACCGCTTGACGCCCTCACCCTCGGTCTCGCGGCCACCCTCGGCAACAGCGTCGGGGCGCTGATCCCCTGGGGGATCGCGCGGCGATTCGGGCCGCGATTCGCCCAGAGCCGCACTGGACGCCGGCTCCTCCCGCCGGATCTCGTCTCCTACGTTGAACGCGAATACGTCCGGTTCGGCCTTCCTGGCATCTTCCTCTGCCGCCTCCTTCCCGGCATCCGCTTCATCGTCGCCC
>JANLXK010000287.1:0-9299 GCA_031365045.1 Gemmatimonadota bacterium
GAGATCGAGTTCACCACCGACTTCCCCTGGCAGTGCTGCAGCCCCGCTTCGATCACGCTCCACTTCGAGGAGTCGACGACCACCGGGACCTTGGCGATGTCCGGTTCGGCGGCGAGGAGGCGGAGGAAGCGCCCCATCGCGGCCACGCTGTCGAGCAGCGCCTCGTCAAAGTTGAGGTCGAGCATCTGGGCGCCGGTCTCGACCTGGGTCCGTGCGACCGCGACCGCATCGGAGTACTTCCCGTCGAGGATCAGCTTGGCGAAGCGGCGTGACCCGGTGACGTTGCAGCGCTCGCCGATGTTGACGAAGAGGGTCTCGGGTCCGATGGTGAGCGGCTCGAGCCCCGAGAGGCGGAGGCGCCCCGGCGGCGTCGCCGGCTTCCGCGGCGGCAGTCCGCGCACCGCCTCGGCGATCGCACGGATATGGTCGGGCGTGGTGCCGCAGCAGCCGCCCACGACGTTGACCAGCCCCTCTTCGGCGAAGTGACGGAGGACGCCCGCCATGTACGCCGGGGTCTCGTCGTAGCCACCGAAGGCGTTGGGGAGCCCGGCATTCGGGTGGGTGGTGACCCGACAGGTCGAGACCCGGGAGAGCTCCTGCACATACTGATGGAGGTCGGCGGCGCCGAGGGCGCAGTTGAGCCCCACTGTGAGGGGACGAGCGTGTGCCACCGAGTTCCAGAATGCCTCGACCGTCTGCCCCGAGAGGGTGCGCCCGCTCTTGTCGGTGATCGTGGCCGAGATCATCACCGGGACGCGGGGAGTGCCGGCCTCGAAGGCCTCTTCGATCGCGAAGAGGGCGGCCTTGCAGTTGAGCGTGTCGAAGATGGTCTCGACCATCAGGAGGTCAGCGCCCCCGGCCACCAGCGACTCGACCGCTTCGCGATAGGCGGCCACCACCTCGGCCCATTCGACCGCGCGGTAGCCGGGGTCCTCGACCTTGGGGCTGAGGGAAAGCGTGCGGTTGAGCGGCCCCAGGATGCCGGCGACGTAGCGGGGCCGGCCGTCCTTGGCCTCGAACTCGTCGGCCACCGTGCGGGCGAGCGCCGCGCCGGCGCGGTTCAACTCGGGCGCCAGCGCCTCCATCCGGTAGTCGGCCTGGGCGATGGTCGTCGAGGTGAAGGTATTGGTCTCGAGGATGTCGGCGCCGGCCGCGAGGTATTCGCGATGGATCCCCGCGATGATCTCCGGCTGCGTGAGCACCAGCAGGTCGCTGTTGCCGCGGAGGTCCACCGGCCAGTCGCGGAAGCGCTCCCCGCGGAAGTCGGCTTCGCTGAGCTTGTGGCGCTGGATCATCGTGCCCATCGCGCCGTCGAGGAGCAGGATCCTCTCGGCGAAGATGGACTCGAGGCGCGCAAGGCGCGTCAGGCGCGTGAACGGGGCGGTCAAGTGCGTCATGACTCCAAAATGAAAAGCCCGGGGGCCGAAAACGGCTCCCGGGATGGGCGCGCGTTTTAGCGGTTTGTTTAACGTGGCCGCAAGCTGCGCAAATCACCACGACGGAGGATCGATTGTGGAAGCAAAGATATAGCCGGGAGGGGGCTTGGAGCTAGGGGCTGGGAGTTGGGAGTTGGGAGCTTGGAGTTGGGAGCTTGGAACTCCTAACTCCTAACTCCTAACTCCTAACTCCCAGCTTCTCTTCGACCTCCTCCACCCCCACGCCCATCACCCGCACCCGCTTCTTCCTCCCCGTCCCCCCGCTCTCGATCGATACCGCGCTCTTCGCGACGCCAAGCGTCTTGGCGAGGAACCGGATCAGTTCCTCATTCGCCTCCCCGTCGACCGGAGGGGCCGCGAGCCGGATCTTGAGCGCGTCGCCGTGCGGGCCGACGACCTCGGTGCGCCCCGCCCTCGGCTGGATGTGGAGCGAAAGTTCGATGCCGCCGGGGATCGCGGCGATCATCGTCATCCGACGAGTCGGAGCAGGACGGGCTTGAGGAGGATGATCTGGAAGTAGGCGACGATCGGCGTGATGTCGATCATCCCGATCGGCGGGATGAAGCGCTGCAGCGGGCGGAGCAGCCAGTCGGTGGCCTGGTGGAACGGGCGCATCCACGGGGTCCACCGTCCGATCCCGAACCAGGAGCCGATCACGCGGACGAAGAGCGCGAGGGTCAGGAGGTCGCACGCCGCCGCGACGATGAAGGCGGCGATGCCGCGCGGTCCGCTCTGGGCGGCGTAGGTGACCGACCGGCCGTACCCGATGATCCATTGGGTCACCGACACCAGGATCAGTCCCCCGACCACGGCGAGGCCGAGCACCCAGTAGGGGGCGTCCTGCGGGTTGCCGCCGCGCGCCACCAGGCGGCGCTCCATCGGGCGGGTGACGCCGCTCGTGGCGCCCCGCACGGCGCGCGGCCAGGCACCGAACGGGGCGAGAGTGCCGCGCCGCACCAGCCAGTGGGTGAGTGCCACAATGCCGGCGGCGCCGCAGCTCAGGGCCACGGCGCCGCGGACGATCAGGAGGACGAGGTCAGCCACCGACAGTGAACGCGCGCGCTTCGCCCGAGCTGAGGGTGCAGTTCACCTCGAACGAGCCGCCGTTCAACATCGAGTCCTCGATCACCTTGTTGGTGCCCACGCACTGCGTGATCGCGTGGCCTTGGGCGTGCCGGAACACCACCGCGAGGGTCGGCGTCCCGCCCTGGATCGAGAGGCGACGGATGGTGGTACGGGTCAGCGAATCGATCCCCATCGACGGCAGGTCACGCGGGAGGTTGTTGAAATGCGATGACTTGTACGACATCACCTGGTCCATGATGCCGAAGAGCTCCCGACCGAGGGTCTGCGCCTCCCCCGCCGCGTTGTTGGAGGCCGACGCGTCGGGCCTGCGGCCGCGCGCGCCCGTTGCCGTCGTCCCCTTGGGGCCGAAGCAGGCGGAGAGCAGGATCAGGGTGACCAGCGGGAAGGCTCGCATCGGCGTCAGTCCATCGCGAATTCGCGGTTGAACACCACTTCGAAGGAGAAGGTCTTGGCGTGGCGGCGTGTCTCCATGATCTGGGCCACGCGTTCCAGCCGGGCGGGGATGGCCATGAGCTTTTCCTGCGCCTTCCGCCCCATCTCGTTCAGCCCTTCGAGGGTGTCGATCCTCCAGTGCTTCAGCTGCTCCTGGACGATCTTGAGGTAGTCCCGCGGCCCATAGATCCCGGAGCGGCGG
Source organism: Gemmatimonadota bacterium (assembly GCA_031365045.1). Classification (GTDB taxonomy): domain Bacteria; phylum Gemmatimonadota; class Gemmatimonadetes; order Gemmatimonadales; family GWC2-71-9; genus CAMLHU01. The sequence continues at coordinate 3,157 of JANLXK010000287.1, forward strand.
ATGACGTCGGCCAGCTGGACGAACCCCGGGATCGTGTGGCCCGGCATGTCGATGCCTGGCAGGACCAGCGCCAACGAGAGGAGCATCTCGTTCGGGTCGCGGACCAGGATCTCGGTCACCATCGTGCGATAGAAGGCGAAATGCCGCGCCTCCTCACTGGCCACGTTGGCGAGCGCGTCGCCCAGCACGGGATCGTACTCCGCGCAGATCTTGCCGGTGTTGCCGTGGCTCACCTGGGTCGCGCGCTCCTGCACTGTGGTGTAGGCGAAGACGCGGTACGGATCCTTGTCCCACGCCGGCTGGAACCCCGCCTTGATGTAGGCGAACTGCATCACTTCGAGGGTGCGGCGGTCGAGGATCCGGGTGCTCTTGCAGTAGTCGGTCAGGACGGCGCCGTGCCGGTCTTCCTCCGCGGTCCACAAGTTGTTCCAATTGGTCCAGTGGCTGTCGTCGCCGAGGTAGACCGCCAGCAGGCGATGGAAGTGCGGGAGCCCTTCTTCGGTCAGCAGGTTGAGTGCGAGCGCCGCCTTGATCGGATCGGGCATCGAGAGGGCACGCGCCATCAGTCCCTTTTCATGCTCGACCTGCGATTCTCCGGGCTTGGCATCGAGGAGGTCGGCCGGGAACCAGAGCGGACGCTTCGCCTCATGGGCCGCCATCAGCTCGGCCACCTTGGCCTCGAGGTCCCGGAGGACCTCGACCTTGGTCAGCAGTTGGCGGGCGGAATGGGTAAGGGACATGCCCAAATCTGGGCGTACGGCCCCCCCCGGGGAAGGGTCAGGCGGCCGGGGGGGTCAGGGCCTTCTCCATCAGGACCCAGGCATCGCCACCGACGTAGCGGGGGCGCTGCAGGATCTCGCGCCAGCCGAGGTCGCCGTAGATCGTGGCGGACTCGAGGTCGTTGGTCCAGAACTCGAGGAGATGGGCGCCGGCCTCGCGGGCCCGGCCTTCGAACGCCTCGAGGAGCCGGAGCCCGTAACCCAGGTCTTCCTGGTCCTCGAGCACCGCGAATTCGAGCAGGTGGGCGACGCCGCCCCGGAGGTAATAGCGCACACCACCTACCCAGTCGCCCACGTCGTTCGTGAGCACCAGGAGGTGGTCGTCGTATTTGAGGTGGGAGCCGGTGGCGGCGTCCTGCCGATCGACCAGCTCGCCGAACCAGTCCTCGAACTCCTCGCCGCGGTCCATCTCGCGGATGATCAACTCGCTCATCGCAGTCCCATCGGCAGGCGGACCAGCGGGCAGGGGGGCTACCCGGGGCCTGACAGACCCGTTGAGTGAACGCAATCGGGGTGCCAGCGCATCCTGGCACCCCAAGTGGTTCATTCATAATGACTTACGCTGCGAGTGATCGATGACCGCAGTTCCGGCCCCCCGCGGGGTGCAAGGCGGGATGGCAGGCCGCCTAGGTGGTCCGGCAGCGGCGGCTCTTGGGGACCACGTTGCCACAGTTGATCGATTCCGCCATCCCCGAGGCGATGGTCCCGCAGGCGGTCGACTGCGCCGAACGCTCCGCCTCCACCTCGGTCGAGCCCCGCGCGGTGGCGCAGTTGTCTCGGCCGTTGAACGAGACGCAGACCTCGCACTCGGACTTCGAGCCGGAAAGGGTCGAGTAAAGCAACAGGGCCGCGAAGGCGAGGACGGCGGCGAGGGTGAGGAGGGTGGAGCGTTTCATGGTCGCGTGGGCGCAGGGGCGCGTGGGCGCGGGATCGATCGAGGACGTCGCGAGCTTCTTCTATAGTACAATGCCGAACCGGCTCGCGCTCCTCGGTGACTGAGAAAGGCCCGTCCGACCTGGCACGGGCCCCTCCTCTTCACCCCTCCCAACTCCTAACTCCCAACTCTTAACTCTTAACTCTCAACTCTCAACTCTTAGCTCTCTCACCCCGCCCGGATCGCCGCCCACATCGGGTAGAGCGACGCGATCAGCCACACCAGGGACCCGCCCAGGGCCGCCTTGGTGCTGTCGAGCTTGCCCGTCACCTTGAGCCCGATCGCGATCAGGACCGTGGACCAGATCGTGAAGAGCTCGAGCCGACCCATCAGCGTCATCGCCGCGAGGCTCGTGGTCGCGACGTCGAAGAAGCGGGCCGGGCCCACGTTGATGGCGAACTGACTGTTGAGACTCGCCGGATCCATCAGCGCGGCCTGCACGGCGGTCAGGATCCCGCCGATGATCTTGGGGACGTAGGCGTAGGCCCCGATCATCATCGCCTGGCCGAAGGTGGTGCTCGCCTGCACGACCTTGCCGGCCAGGAAGGTGATGATCCCCACCAGGCAGATCGCGATCGGGATGAAGATGAAGCCACCGAAGGTCGCCGCGATCCGCGCGAACCCCTTGCCGGCCTCCATCTGCTCAGCGGTGATGTTCGGATTCTGCTTCTGCGCGATCGCCATCCCCCGTGCGAACTCGGCGTCGAAGAGCGGCGCCATCAGCTCCTTGGTCCCGAACATGATGAGCCCGACCACCAGCGTCACCACGAGCAGCGGGATGAAGAAGTTCGGATCCTCTTTCCGCCGGGCGAAGACCGCGCTCGGGCTGGTGAAGATGTCGATGAAATCTTCCCAGTACGGCGTGCCGGGCGGGGCGGGGGGAGGGGTCACGTCTGTCATTGGCAGGGGTCTCTCCGGAAAAGGTGCGAGGTGCGAAGTGCGAAGTGCGAAGTCTCAAGTGGAATGTCGGGGGGCGGCGATGCAACGGTCGAGGGCAACAAGCACCCCGCACATCGCACTCCGCACTTCGCACTATTGATCGCGCGATCCCTTCACCCAGCCAAGATACTCCACATCCACCGCGTCGGCACGGACCGCCAGGATCTCAGGTATTTCGTAGGGATGCAGCGCCTTTATCCGGGCCATCAGCTCATCCTGCTGCTCCACCGGCGCCTTGCAGTGGCAGTACCACTCCTTGGCGCGCTCGATCGTCCCTTCCCAGCGGTACGTGCTCTCGATCGGCCCAAGCACCTGGACGCACGCGGCCAGTCCCTCTTCGACCAGTTGCGTCGCGATCGCCTCCGCAGCCTCACGGCTCGGCAGGGTGGTGGTGACGATGATCAAGGGCATTCACCAATGTACGTAGCGTCCTCGGTGCCCGCGAATTGCACCCGTCGCCATCGGCGACAAGGCCGAGCCGCGAGTTTACTCGCGGAGGTCCAGCCGGGATCTCCGCGGCATAAAGCCGCGGCTCGGCCATGTCGCGACGCGACGGGGGTCCTTCTGGGCGGCCACGCATCCCGACCAGGCGCAGAACAACTCCCCCTCTCCCGCAAGGGAGAGGGGGTCGGGGGGTGAGGTCTGTCAGGGAGAGGGGGTCGGGGGGTGAGGTCTGTCAGGGAGAGGGGGTCGGGGGGTGAGGCTCCTGCGTCCGTCTATCCCTGCGGCTGACTCACGCCCGGGAGGTTCACCGTCTCTGCGCCGTGCTTTCCGTCCTCGATCGGCACGATCCCCTTGATCCAGCCGCTCTTGAACCGGACCTGAAGCCTCCAGCCGAGGGTATCGGCCACGACATCGACCACATCGGGCTGCTTCCTGGCGTACTCGATCGCCGCGGCGATCTGCTCCGGCTGCGCCTTCCCGTGCGACGCCCCCATCTCCCGCCCGATCGCGACCGCTTCCGCCTGCTCCACGCCGTACATCGCGTAACGATCCGCCGGAAGGAGCCCCGTCTGGTCGGCGAGGTACTGGCCCTTCTGGTAGGGACGGCAGGCCCCAGCGAGGAGCACGACAAAGGCGACGGCACTGAGCTTCTGCATCGGTACGGACTCCTGACTCCGGGTCACGAGGGGATGGCGTTGTCACAAGAATGTAATCCGGCCTCGGCTATCTTGCCTCCATGCCCTTCCCACGCCTCATCTCTGCGGTCCTCCTGCTGCTCTCGGCCACCACCGCTACCGCCCAGAGCCCCGATTCGGTCCCTTCTGCCCGGCCGGCGGAGACCACCCGGCCGGCGGAGACCACCGGCCCTCGGCAGATCATGTGGTGGCATGTCGGAGCGGCGATCGGCAGTGTGGCCGTGATCAGCCTGGCCGACCACGATGTCCAGCGCTGGGTGGTCGATCACCGCACCCAGGGCCAGCAGGACGTCGCCGTCCAGTGGCAGAAATGGGGGGAAGCGACGATCCCGGTCGGGATCGCCCTCGGCACCCTCGGCACCGGTCTTCTCCTGCGGAAACCCGAGGTGACCCGCACCGGTGGACGGCTCGCCACCTCTCTCGTGGTCGTCACCCTCCTCAGCCGTGGCATGAAGAAGGCGATCGGGCGGGCGCGGCCGAGCGAGGCGGCCGACCAGTACACCTTCGATCCGTTCGGGACGTTCAATGCCTTCCCGTCGGGGCATACCATCACCGCGTTCGCAGTGTCCACGGTGCTGGCTGACGCCAGCCAGAACAAGTGGGCCGACATCGGGCTGTATACGCTGGCGGGAGGCACGGGGGTGTCGCGTCTGGTCGGCAATCACCACTGGCTTTCCGACGTGGTCGGTGCGGCGGTGCTCGGCACGACCGTGGCCAAAGTGGTGGACGGGAAGTGGCGCATCTTCGGCCTCACCTCCCCGCAATTCCTTACCGGGCCCCGTGGCACCGAGTTGCGCTGGACCGCCGACATTCCGGGCTTGCGGCGGTAGCTCGGGGGGGGTAAATCCCTTGCATGGCACCCCGCCGAGTCCTGATCATCGATGATGACCGCACCCTCGTCACGCTGATGACGACCCTGCTCCGCAAGGCGGGGTATCAGGCGTTCGCCGCATTCGACGGTGTGTCCGGATTCATGGTGGCCCAGAAGGAACGCCCCGACCTCATCCTGCTCGACCTCCAGATGCCGGCCGGTGGAGGCGAGGCAGTATGGAAACGGCTCAAGGCGTCGGGACACACCTCCGGCATCCCGGTGGTCTACGTCAGCGCCACAAGCTCACCGGGATTTGCGGCCGAGGCGGAACTTCAGGGGGCGGCGGGGTTCATCCGGAAACCGTTCGAACCAGAGAACTTCGCCGAACGCATCAATGAGTTCTTCAAGCGGGCCACCGGCCAACAGGAAGCGATACAGGAGTGAGCATGCGGCGTGTTGGGTATTGGGTGTTGCGTCTTGGGCGTCCATCGATGTGGGCGCTCCTTCTGTTGCTATCCGCCTACCCGCCTACCCGGCTACCCGCCCAGGCAAGGCTCACCGTCTTCAACGCTGGCTCCCTCGGTCGTCCGCTGCGGGAGGCGCTCAACGCGTACGCCGCGACGGCACCCGGCACCGAAGTCGCCCAGGAGAACGCCGGCTCCCTCGAGTCGGCGCGGAAGCTCACCGAGCTCGGTAAAATTCCTGACGTCATCGCGCTGGCGGACGAAGCGGTCTTCCCGGCGCTCCTGATGCCGCGCCAGGTCGGCTGGTACGCTGCCTTCGCGCGGAACGAGATGGTGCTAGCCTACACCGACCGTTCCATCGGGGCGGGGGAGATCGCTCCCACCAACTGGACCGCGATCCTGCTCCGACCCGACGTCCGCACCGGCCGGTCCGATCCGAGTCTCGATCCCAACGGCTATCGGACGCTGATGGTGCTGCAGCTCGAGGAGCGCCGCTCGGCCACGAAGGGGCTCGCCGCCCGGCTCCTCGCGGCGATGCCGGAGCGATACATCCGGCCGAAGGAGGCCGACCTTGTTGCGCAGCTTCAAGCGGGAGAACTCGACTATGCCTGGGAGTATCGGTCCGTGGCGCTGGGCGTAGGGCTGAGGTACGTCGACCTCCCACCGGAGGTCGACCTCGGCGACCCGGCCCGCGCCGACCTCTACGCCACGGCCTCGGTGACCATTCCCAGATCCGGCTCACGCAACACCCAACACTCAATACGCGACTCCGTCACCATCCGCGGCACCCCGATCCTCTACGCCCTCTCGATCCCCAAGGAGGCGGCGAACCCCGTGGCCGCTCGCGCCTTTGTGCAGTGGCTCTTCGGCCCGCAAGGGCGTGACATCCTGACCCGGAACGGGTTCACGGTGCTCGACAAGCCGCTGGTGAACGGAAATGCGCCCCCCTGGATGAGGGCATTGGCGAGGTAGGATGGGGTGAAGCGACCCCCTCCGGTTCCACCTCCCCCCAACCCCCCTCCGAAAACCGGAGGGGGCTATCAGGGCATCGGAGCGACTCCCCCTCCCCGATTTGCG
>JANLXK010000194.1:0-4766 GCA_031365045.1 Gemmatimonadota bacterium
CCATGCCCGATGGCGTCCGCCTCAAGCGCGTCTTCCCCTCGCTCTTTCTAGGCGAAAGCGAAACCGACCGCTACTTCCTCGTCTACCCCAACGGCGCGCCCCCGCGCCTCATCGCGCCGCCTCGGGGAAGAGGTGGATCCCCTGTTCCATCGGGACCAGTCCCACGGTCGCACCCTCCGCCACCGCCGGTGGCGCGCAGCTGACTTCGACCAGCGCGCCGTCCACCAGTTTCACCGTGAGGAAGACGAGCGCCCCGGTCGTCCGCCGGTCGACGACGGTCCCGGTCAGTGCGGCCTGCGCCGGCGCCGTGACGGTCCACGCCTCCGGGCGCGCCACCAGCACCACTCCGCCAGGCGGGCACGACGAGCGCCGTCCGGGGATCCGCACACGCGCCCCGCCCACTCGCAGCCAGACGTGATCCGGGCCGCTCTCCTCCACCGCAGCCTCCAGCCGGCTCGACCGTCCCACGAAGCCCGCCACGAACGGACTCGCCGGCTCGGCATAGAGCGCCTCCGGCGGCCCCACCTGCTCCAGTCGTCCCACGCGGAGCACCGCGACCTCGTCGGCCAGGTCGAACGCATCCTCCTGGTCGTGGGTCACGAAGACGGTGGTGATCCCCACCCGCCGGATCAACGCCCGGAGCTCCCGCCGGGTCCGCTCGCGCAAGGTCGGATCGAGGTTCGACAACGGCTCGTCGAGCAGCAGCACCCTCGGTTCCGGCGCGAGCGCGCGCGCCAGCGCCACCCGTTGCTGTTGCCCGCCGCTCAGCTGATCCACCCGCCGTTCCCCGAACCCCGCGAGCTCCACCAGCGCGAGCGCTTCGTCCGCCCGGCGCACCAGCTCGCCGCCCTTGATCCCGAGCGTCTCGAGTCCGAAGGCGACGTTCCCCCGCACGTCGAGATGAGGAAAGAGAGCGTAGTGCTGGAACACCATCCCGAACCGCCGCCGTTGGGGCGAGAGCGCGGTCACCTCCTCGCCGTCGACGATGAGCCGCCCCGCGTCGGGGGTCTCGAATCCGCCGAGCATCCGGAGCGTGGTGGTCTTGCCGCTTCCGGACGGCCCGAGCAACGCGAGGATCTTGCCGCGCTCGACGCCGAGCGAGAGCCGGTCGACCGCCGCGGCCCCGTCGAACGCCTTCGTCAGCCCGTCGATCTGGAGGAACGCCATCAGTGCCTTGCCTCCTCCGCTTGCCAGTGCGCCTTCTCTTCCTCCTGCCGAGCCCACTTCCCGGTGCCGCGCACGTGCTGGTCCCAATACCCCATCCACCCCGCCCCTTCGCGCGTCAGCATCCCCCAGTCCATCGGGACCACCTTCATGTCCCGGTACACTTCGGCCACCCACTCCGGCACCGAGTCGCGCGGGAGGTCGAGCCGCGCCGGGAGCCGGTACACCGCACGCGCCGTGAGGATCTGCGCCTCGGAGCTCCCCACGAAATCGATGTACGCCTTGGCCGCTTCAGGATGGGGCGCACCGCGCACCAGCGCGATCGCGTCCTCGATCACCACGGTACCGCTCCGCGGGAAGACGTACCCGAACGGCATTCCCTTGGAGCGGCTGATCAGGATGTCGGGGAGGTCCCACAGGGTGACCAACCCCTCCTGCCGCGCCATCTGCTGGTCGAGGAGCGCCGGGTTGAGCGCGTACGCCTTGGTCTGGGCATCCAGGCGGCGGAGCCAGGCCATCCCTGCGGCGGTATCGCCGGTGGTGCGAATGCTCCGCTGGATGATGAACCCCCAGATCGCCCGCATGGTTCCGCTCGCCATCGGCTCGCGGATGAGGACCTTGTCGTCCCAGCGGGTGCCAAGGATGTCGTCCCAGTCGTGCGGCACCAGGCTGTCCGGCACGGCGACGTTGTTGTACGCGATGATCGCCGGCGTCCGGTACACCGGCCAGTAGAGATCGTCCGGACCCCGTCCGAGGGTGTCCACGTGGTCGGCCCACTCCGGTCGATACGCCACCAGCAGCGATTCGGCCACGCCGCGGTCGAACATCGTCGTCGGCCCGCCGAACCAGACGTCGGCCTGCGGGTTCACCTTCTCGAACCGCACTCGGTCGAGGATCTCCTGGCTGCCGAGGTAGAGCCAACGGACGTCGATCTCCGGGTGCTTCGCCTCGAACGCCTTCTCGAGCAGGAGGAGCTGGTCGCGCCCGTGCGGGCTGTAGACGGTGAGCGGGATGCGGTGAGCAGGGCGGCACCCGAACGCCAGGGCCAGCACCACCGCGACCACCGACCGCCCGACCGCCCGACCGCCCGACCGATTCACGGAGTGACCCGACCACCGAGCAGGTTGAAGAAGAGGCGATACGCTCCCGGCACCCCCGCCGGCAATTCCCGGAAGAAGGCGAGCCCGGTGTACAGGTAGGTCCCCCGGCCCAGCGGCGCCTCGAGCATGCATCCACCGATCGGCTGCTCACCGGGATCGTTCATCGAGAGGAGGCTGGAATAGCGCGGGTCCCAGCTCCTGAGGCAGTAGAGCGCCCGATCCTGGATCCAGCCATCCCAATCCTCGGGACCGATCGCATTCGGGGTGCGGAATTCGGGGGCAAGCGAGGAGCGGTCGGCCCGCGCGCCGAGCATCACGACCGGGGAGTGCTCGTCGGTGACGCGGTCCGCCGGCGAACCCTGCGCCACCGGGAAGGGAGCGAACTCCCCCTGAATGAACACTCCTTGCTGGTACTGCACGATCAGGCGCCCGCCGTTTCGGGCGTATTCGAGGAGGCGAGCATTGTTCAGGACCAGGGCGCTGTCCACTTCGTACGCCCGCGGCCCGACGACGATCGCGTCGAACTGCCGGAGGTCGCCGGTCGTCAGCGCGGCGGAGTCGAGCACCGTGAGGTGCAACCCCGCGGCGGCGAGCGCCTCGGGGATCCGATCGGCCGCGCCACGCACGTAGCCGACGAGCCGCACCGGTGGGGGAGTGAGTTCCACCACTTCGATGCGCGCCGTGGCGGGCCGGGTGTACTGCCGGGCGCGCACGTGGGAGTACTCCACCGCGAACGCCCCCACCTCGTAGCGGTGACCGGCGCCATCGACTGCAGTGGCGCGGAGCTCGACCGTCCCGACGGTTGCGTTGGGCGGGACGGTCACTCGGAAGGGGATGTGGACGCTGTTCCCCTCGCCGACGAGACGGAAAGGCGCCGGCGTCGGTCGGGGCCAGCCGGCGGGGAGATCGAGCTGGACGGTACCGGAGGTGGTGTCGGCCGCGCCGTGTTCGAGCGTGACGTCGATGGCGACCGTGCGCGCCTCGCCCTGCGCCGAGTTCCTGATCACCGCGACCTCGGGAGTGATCTTCACGCTGACCCGCGGCACGATCACGACCGGATGACGGATCTCGCCGAACGCCTGGTCCAGGATCCGCGCGCTCGCCACCCGCCCGAACTCGAGCAACGTGCCGAGGTGGGCCGGGTCGGCCGCGGGACGGACGAGCCCCGCCCAGATCTCCGGGGGATCGACCGGGAGTCCGCGGAGGGAGGGATCGACGTCCCAGTTGTAGAGATCCCCCTGCTTCGGGTGCCTGAGATAGTATGGCGTGGTCGGTGCCCAATCCGCCGGGATCCGCACCTGCTGACGCTGCCGAATGGCCTGGCCCGGCGCGAGGCTCCCGTCGGCCGCGGTCCAGAAGAGCGGGCGGCCGCGTAGGTCGAGTCGTCCCGAAAGCTGGTCGGTCGTCCGAACGCCGGCGTTCCTCGCGATCAGCTCCAGCGTGAGCGAACTCCCTGCGGTCGCGCGCGAGTGCTCGGCGATGACATCCACGAGTACCCATGACACGACGGCACGGGCGGTGGCGAGGTGATCGAGATAGTCCGCCCATGCCGGGTCGGCCGTCGAGGCGCTCCCCGCCAGCGCGTGCTGGGCGCGCCGCAATGCGTCTTCCACCGCGACCGGATCCCGGCCGGCCGCGGCGCGCGCGTCGGCCAACGCCTGCAGATGCGCCGGTAGTACCGCGAGCGTGGTATCGACCCCCGACCAGAACGCCGCCCAACCGTCACCCGGATCCGCCGTTGCCCCGCGGGCCGCCGTGAACGTCAGCCGTGACGGACTCGGCCCGAACTCCTGGAGCTGCCCCATATCCTGCGAGCGGTGGAGGCTCCGCGCCGCCATCGCGAGCTGGTGATAGGTCTTTCCGCTCAGCTTCTCGACCTCGCCGCCGTCGACCGTCAGCGTCGCGGCGGATGGATTGAACCACGCCTCGACGTAGAGCTTGGTCGGCGACCAGGGCTGGAGCCCTTCCTCGCTCGCGAGCTCCGGAAAGCGGGTCGGATCTCCGGCCACCCGGTATGCCTGCGCCGCCGCCCACCCCGCCGCCTGATGTTGGCCGTGACCGTCGCGCGGTGTTCCGCTGAACACACTGACGATGATCTGTGGCCGGAATCGACGCACGATCCGGACGACATCCTTCAACACCGAGTCCTTGGGCCAGTGGGCCCAGGTGTCTTCCAGCGTCTTGCTGAATCCGAAATCGTACGCGCGCGAAAAAAACTGCTGGGCACCATCGACATTCCGCGCCGCGAGCAGCTCTTCGGTGCGAAGGATCCCGAGCGCCTCACCGAGCTCGTTCCCAATGAGGTTCTGGCCCCCTTCGCCGCGGGTGAGCGACATGTACGCCGCTTCCGCCCCCTCGCGGCGAGTGAGGAGGACGAGGAGCTGGGTGTCTTCATCGTCGGGGTGCGCACCGATCATCAGCACCCGCTTCTGGTGCCCCAGCAACCGGAGCTCCTGCAACAGCACCGGTAGGCCCCCGGTGGTGGGAGGCAGCAGCGCCCCG
>JANLXK010000316.1:0-4773 GCA_031365045.1 Gemmatimonadota bacterium
AACGACAGGAACCCCGCGTTCAATCCAGGGGTCACGGACGATAGCTGCGACGGTCTCGATCAGGACTGCAACGGCCAGGCGGACGAGGATTTCGTTCCGACGACCACGGCGACGACCTGCGGTGTCGGAGCCTGTGCCGCGATGGGCGTGACCGCGTGCGTCAACCACGTTGTTACCGAGACGTGCACGCCTGGGACGCCCGCGCCAAGTGACGCGACGTGCAACGGAATCGACGACGACTGCAGCGGCCAGGTGGACGAGGACTTCGTGCCGGGGCCGACGGCCTGCGGTGTCGGCGCGTGCGCCTCTGCGGGCGTGAGCTCGTGCGTGAACGGGGCCGTCGCGAACTCGTGCGTCGCCGGGACGCCGACAGCCGAGGTGTGCGACGGGATCGATAACAACTGCAACGGTTCCGTGGACGACGGCCTCGGGACGGTTACCTGCGGCGTCGGCGCTTGCCAGAACACGGTGCCTTCGTGCGTTTCCGGGTCCGCGAATACGTGCATCGCCGGGACGCCCATGTCCGAGGTGTGCGACGGGATCGACAACAATTGCGATGGCGTGGTGGACGAAGGCTTCGCATCCACGCCGACGACCTGCGGCATCGGCGCCTGTCAGTCGACGGGTGCGACCGCATGCGTGAACGGGGCCATCACGGACTCGTGCGTCGCCGGGACGCCGACGGCCGAGGTGTGCGACGGAATCGACAACAATTGCAACGGTTCGGTCGACGAAGGCCTCGGGACGGTCAGCTGCGGCGTTGGTGCGTGCCAGACCACGGTGCCGGCGTGCGTTTCCGGATCCGCGAACACGTGTATCGCCGGGACGCCGACGGCCGAGGTGTGCGACGGAATCGACAACAATTGCAACGGTTCGGTGGACGAAGGCCTCGGGACCATCAGCTGCGGCGTCGGCGCGTGCCAGACCACGGTGCCTGCGTGCGTTTCCGGGTCCACGAACACCTGCACGCCCGGGGCACCCTCCGCCGAGGTGTGCGACGGGATCGACAACGACTGCAACGGTTCGGTGGACGAGGGCCTCGGGACGATTAGCTGCGGCGTCGGCGCGTGCCAAACCACGGTGCCTGCGTGCGTTTCCGGGTCCGCGAACACGTGCATCGCCGGGACGCCCACGGCCGAGGTGTGCGACGGGATCGACAACAACTGCAACGGTTCGGTGGACGACGGCCTCGGGACGATCAGCTGCGGCGTCGGCGCATGCCAGACCACGGTGCCCGCGTGCGTTTCCGGGTCCACGAACACCTGCACGCCCGGGGCACCCTCCGCCGAGGTGTGCGACGGGATCGACAACAACTGCAACGGTTCGGTGGACGAGGGCCTCGGGACGATCAACTGCGGCGTCGGTGCGTGCCAGAACACGGTGCCTGCGTGCGTTTTCGGGTCCACGAACACCTGCACGCCCGGGGCACCCTCCGCCGAGGTGTGCGACGGGATCGACAACAATTGCAACGGCACTGTCGACGAGAATTTCGTATCCGCGCCGACGACCTGCGGCATCGGCGCGTGTCAGTCCACGGGTGTGACGGTGTGTGTGAACGGTGTCGTCGGCAGCACGTGCATCCCGGGAACGCCGGGTCCCGAGGTGGGCTGCGACGGCATCGACAACGATTGCAATCCGGCGACCCCGGACGTCCTGGACGCTGACGGCGACTCGGCGACTTGCGCCACGGACTGCAACGATTCCGACCCATCCACCTACCCCGGCGCGCCCGAGGTCAACGACGGAAAAGACAACCAATGTCCGGGCGGTTTGGGCTACGGCTTGATCGACGAGACTTCGGGAGATTCCGGCTTCCATTCGCCGGGGGTCAAATTGAAGTACTCATGGCCCGCCCAGGGCGGAGCCGCGGGGTACGAAGTGGCCCGGGCGACGTCGCCCGATTTCACCGCGGGCTGCCAGAAGGCCCCGACGACGGATCCCGAATGGTCCGGCCTCGAGGTCCCGAGCGTTGGGGAGATCTTCTACTATCTGAACCGCCCACTTGCACCGTTCACGGGGAGTTGGGGCGCACGGTCATCGGGCGTCGAGAGATCTGGGATCTGTCCCGGGCCTGTTGACGCCGACGGCGATGGATACCCCGTCCCTCAAGACTGCGACGACACGAACTCCGCCATCAACCCGGGCATGTCGGACGCGAACTGCGACGGCGTGGATCAGAACTGCAGCGGCCAGGCGGATGAGGGCTTCGTCATCACGTCGACCAACTGTGGCGTCGGCGCCTGCGCCGCGACGGGCCAGAACACCTGCGCGAACCACGTGCCGACGAACACCTGCACGCCCGGGGCGCCCTCCGCCGAGGTCTGCGACGGGATCGACAACAACTGCGACGGTTCGGTGGACGAGGGCGTCTGCTCCTAGCTGCGATCCCGCCGCCGCGACCGACCAATTGCGATAGTTGCCTCCGGGCCGGCAACCCCACGATTACGAAGACGTAACTTCTCTGATCGCCTGCCATCGCCCCCTGGCGAACCCTATATTCACGACTGTCGGACGGGTTGAGACGCGACGCCCATCAGGTCCTCGAACGCAGGTGTCCGGCTCGAATCGTGTTCGCAGCATGGAGGTTCAGGCAGCGTGCGTTGCGGGTCCTTTCTAGTCGCTCGGGGGTGGCTCATCGCTACGGCGGTGGTGCTCTCAACCGGCGGCTATGCGGCCGACGAGATCCACTGGACGATCACTGGTCCAACATCCGTCACGTTCGACTGGCGAGGTTCGGCGTCTGAAAACGCCATCTCATACGGGCTGAGCGCGCAGAGTTACACCACAACCGTCATGGCGTTGAGTCCCGCGGGGACCTGCGTTCCCATGTCTTCCGCCGGCCCGTTCTGGGAGGCCCGGCTGACCGGCCTGGCCCCCGATACCGTCTACCACTACGCGATCGCCGGTGAGCCGGATCACACGTTCAGGACGCCGCCCGCGCCCGGCGCTGCGTCGTTTCGCATTCTGGTGGAGGGTGACGTCGGCGAGAGCGGGTCGTACTCCCTCATGCCCGCGGTCCAGCAACTCATGGCGGCTGAGCTCGACGCCCGCTTCGCACTGGTGGTCGGCGATCTCAGCTACGCCGACAGCCACGGGCAGGACGCCGTGGATCAACACTTCAATGACGTCATGGCGTGGTCCCGCGACATTGCGTACATGCCCGCCTGGGGTAATCACGAATGGGAACATGCGGGCGACGACTTGAGAAATTACAAGGGACGATTCGACTTCGCGAACGCTCAGAGTTCTCCGGGCACGCCGTCGATCAGCAACTGCGGTGAGGACTGGTACTGGTACGACTACGGTGGCGTGCGATTCGTCGCCTACCCCGAGCCATGGACCGGGGCCTGGGCCGACTGGAACACGCGAGCGACGGCGCTGATGAACGCCGCCCAAGGGGAGCCGAGCATTTCTTGGATCGTGACCTTCGGTCACAGGCCGGCCTACGCTTCGGGGCATCACCCGGGCGGAGCGACGCTGAAGGGCTACCTCGATGCGCTGGCCGCATCCCACTCCAAGTACGTGCTCAATCTCAACGGCCACAGCCACGACTACGAGCGCTCGTTTCCACAAAACGGAAGTGGAGACAACCTGCGGGGCGCGGTTCACGTCACGGTCGGAACAGGTGGATCGAGTCTGGAGACCGACGGTGCCTGCCTCTGGCTCACCTGCACGCAACCGTCGTGGTCGGCCGCACGCTATTTCCACCTGGGGTATCTCAAGCTCGAGTTCACGCCGTCCTCGATCCGGGGGGCGTTCATTTGCGGGCCCGCGGGGGGAGGCGCGAACGACGTCACCTGTTCGCCGGGATCGATCCTCGACTCGTTCACGATCGTGTCGAGCTCGCCGCCCCCGACCCTTTACGTCGATCAGGCGAGCCCTCAGTGCTCTGACGCAGGGTCAGGCTCGTCGTCCCAACCCTTCTGCACGATCACTCAGGGCGTCAATAGAGCGGTCGCCGGGAACACGGTCGTCGTCCGGTCCGGCACGTACTCGGAGTACGTCAAGGTCACGAAATCGGGGACCAGTACCCAGCCCATCGTGATCAAGACGGAGCCGGGCGGCCAGGTCGTCGTCCGCGGGCAGTTCCGGGGCTTTGAAATCGCCGGCAGAAGCTGGATCACGATCCAAGGATTCACGATTTCCGACACCTCCTCGTACGGGATCTACGTGAGCAACTCTTCGAACATCGTCATCGCCGACAACCATGTCACCCGGGCAGGCCAGCCGGTGAACGGCTTGACCCGGTACGGCGTGACCCTGTCGAACACGACGGACTCGATCGTGTCCGGAAACACGACCGACCACAACTCGGACTCGGGGATTGCCCTCGTGAACGGGACGACCCGCGTCACGGTCACGGGAAACGTGTCGAGCTTCAATGCGCGCGGCTACACGCGCGCAGCACCCGGAATCGACGTGCGGAGCGGGGGCAACACCGTGACCGGCAACATCTGCCACGACAATGAAGACAGCGGCATCCAGATCATCGGTGTCGCCGGGACCCCGTCTCCGGACAACCTCGTGATCAAAAACGTCACCTACCGGAACGGCGACCACGGTATCGACGTCAGCTCGGCCGGGGCCCAGCGCATCATCGGTAACACCGTCTCCATGAACGCGACGTCGGGTATCAACCTCGAGGGCACCGTCTCGCTGCCGTCGAGCGGCACCACGCTCGAAAACAACATTTGCGTGGACAACGCGGTTGGAAGTGTGACCAACAAGGGGAACATCCGGGTCGACTCGGCTTCCAAGCCGGGAATCACGATG
>JANLXK010000351.1:0-4871 GCA_031365045.1 Gemmatimonadota bacterium
GACGACAAGTGGACGGTGGTGACCCTCGACGGGTCGCTGTCGGCGCACTTCGAGCACACGGTGGCCATCACCGAGAACGGGGCGGTCATACTGACGACTGCGTGAGCTAGGCCTCACACACCGGCCCTCCATCGAACCTCTCCCCCAACCCCCTCTCCGAAAACCGGAGAGGGGGCGTTTCGATCCGGGATGCGCTCCCCCTCCCCAATTTGCGGGGAGGGGGCCGGGGGGAGAGGCGGTGCCCGGAGCGGGGGTCAGGGGGTGAGGTTCCTGAGCAACCATTCGTGCATCCACGGGTTCCCCGCCACGACCGCCGTTCGTTCGGCGCCGATGGGCCTCCCGGTGAGGTCGGTGACCACGCCGCCCGCGGCCCGCACCAGCACCAACCCCGCCGCGATGTCCCAGGGGGCCAGCTCCAGCTCCCAAAAGGCGTCGAACGCCCCCGACGCAGTCCAGGCGAGGTCCAGTGCGGCCGAGCCGGCCCGCCGGATCCCGCTGGTGCTGCCGATGACCCGGCGCATCTGGCCGAGGTACTGTTCGGCGCGATCGAGATGCTTGAAGGGGAACCCCGTCCCGATGAGGGCCTGTCCCGGTTCCTTCACGTCCGAGACCCGGATCGGCGTCTCACCGCTCCAGGCACCCACGCCGAGGGCGGCGTGGTGCACCGCGCCCCGGGGGACGTCGTGGACCACGCCTGCCACCAGCACCCCGTCGAGCTGCGCCGCGATCGAGACACCGTAGACCGGGAAACGATGCAGGAAATTGGTGGTGCCGTCGAGCGGGTCCACGATCCAGACCAGGCCGTCGGCACCATTTTCACCCCCGAGCTCCTCGCCCACCACGCGGGACCCGGGAGCCTCACGGAGCAGCATCTCGCGGATCCGCTCCTCCGCCTCCCGGTCCACCGACGTGACCCAGTCGTGCGGCGACTTGGCCTCCCACGCCGCGGGGGGCGGAGGCTCGACCGAGCGGAGAAAGTTCGCCGCCGCCGAGGCGGCATGCCGCGCGATGTCTCTTAAGTCCAACGATGACAACATCTTGCGGCTTCCTCGGGTGGCGGGTAGCTTCCCCGGATGGCACGGATATTCTCAGGGATCCAGCCCTCCGGCGAACTCCACATCGGCAACTACCTCGGCGCCGTCAAAAACTGGGTCGGGTTGCAGGAGCAGCAGGAGTGTTTCTTCTGTGTGGTGGATCTGCACGCCATCACGGGGAAGTATGACGCCGCATCGCTCGCGCGCCGTACCCGTGAGATGGCCCTCGGCCTTCTGGCCGCCGGCGTCGATCCGAAGAAGTGTACTCTCTTCGTGCAGTCGCACGTTCCCGAGCACAGTGAACTGCAGTGGCTGCTCGTGACGCTCACCCCGCTGGGGGAACTCGAGCGGATGACGCAGTTCAAAGATAAGTCCGAGAAACTTGAGAGCATTCCGACGGGGCTCCTGGTCTACCCGGTGCTGATGGCGGCCGACATCCTCCTGTACAAGGGCGAAGCGGTGCCGGTGGGTGACGACCAGCTGCAACACCTCGAGCTGGCGCGAGAGATCGCGCGGAAGTGGAACGCCGAGTTTGCACCCGGCGCGCCGGTCTTCCCGGAGCCGAAGTCGATCCTCAGCCAGGCACGCCGGATCCTCGGCCTCGACGGCCAGGCGAAGATGTCGAAGAGCCTCGGCAACACCGTGGGGTTGCTCGATCCGCCCGAGGTGATCTGGGAGAAGTTGCGACCGGCCCTGACCGACCCGGCGCGGAAGACCAAGAAAGACCCGGGCACCCCGGAGATCTGCAACATCTACGCGCTGCACAAGCACTTCTCCCCACCCGCGACCGTGGACGACGTGGCCCAGAAGTGCCGCACGGCGGGGTGGGGGTGTCTCGACTGCAAGAAGGTCCTGGCCGACAACATGGCACAGGAACTCGCGCCGATCCGCGCCCGGGCCGCGGCGCTTGCCGCCGATCCGGCGGCGGTGGACCGGGTGCTCGCCGAGGGGGCTGCTCGGGCCCGGAAGGTGGCGCAGACGACGTTGGCCGAAGTGCGTTCGCGGATGGGGTTCCTCCCGCCCGGGAAGGGGTGAGATGGCTACTGACACCGGCAGTTCCGGCATCGAGAAGATCATCCGCGCCGCGGTCGAGCGGGGCGCGAGCGACCTCCACATCAAGGCGGGGGATGTGTTCCGCGCCCGCGTGAATGGGAAGCTCGTCGCGCTCACCAAGCAGCGTCTCACCCCGGCGCAGACGCGCGCCATCGCGCTCCGGCTCCTGCCTGACGACGCGACCCGGAATGCGCTCGAGACGCTGCATGACTATGACTGCTCGTGGGGGATGCCGGGCGTCGGGAGGTTCCGGGTCAATCTGCTCCGTCAGCGCTCGTCGGTGATGATCGTGATGCGGGTCATCCCGTTCGCGGTGCCGTCGCTCGAAGAGCTGCATATGCCCGAAGTGCTGAAGCGCATCGCCGAGTCGGAGCGGGGGCTGGTGCTGGTCACGGGCGTGACGGGGAGCGGCAAGAGCTCGACCGTCGCGGCGCTCGTCCACCACATCAACCAGAACCTCTCCAAGCACGTGGTGAGCCTCGAGAACCCGATCGAGTTCCTCCACCGCGACATCAACTGTTCGGTGACCCAGCGCGAGGTCGGCGTCGACACCGCGTCGCTCGAGATCGGGCTCCGCGCCTCGCTCCGCCAGGACCCCGACGTGATCGTCCTCGGCGACCTGCGCGACCAGGGCACCGTCGATCTCGCCATCAAGGCGGCCGAGGAGGGGCATCTCGTCATTGCCGCGATGCCGACCGCCGACGTGAACTCGACGCTGCAGCGGCTCTTCTCCGTCTTCCCGATCGAGGAGCGGGACATCGGGCGGGTGCGGGTGTCTGAGGCGCTCCGGGCGGTGGTGGCCCAGCGGCTCATCCCCCGGAAGGATGGGGAAGGCCGGCTCCCGGCGGTCGAGGTCCTGATCGCGACCCCGCGGGTGCGGGAGATCCTCCGCGACCCGCACCGGTTCGAGGACCTCAAGGTCGAGATGATCCGGGGCCGCGAAGAGGTGGGGAGCCAGACCTTTGGGCAGCACCTGGACGACTTGGTGGAGCGGAAGGAGGTGGCGGCCGAGACCGCCCGGGCTGCCCTCACGGCCGACCCCGAGGTCGAGTCGAGGCGGGTGAGCGGTGGTGTCAAGGCATAGCCCGGCAACAGCCTAAAGCACGGAGCGCCGGAGTCACACGGAGAGACACGGAGGAAACTCATTGTTGGGTTCTCAGGGGAGAACTCCCCGCCGGGTGGCCGCCGTATCGCGGGGAGCCGTCCATCGAGACCACAAGAAATCGCGGTTCTCCGTGAGTCTCTGTGCACCTCCGGCGCTCCGTGGTTTAGGCTGTTCGGGCCGATTTGACGGACCGATGTAGTCGGCATAGATTCTACCAGAGGATACAGCACACAGGCCCCCGCGGGGCCTGTTTCGTTTTGTCCGGGAGCGGACCGTGTTCGATCCGAAGCACACCTGTCTGGTGGTCGTCGGCGCCCAGTGGGGCGACGAAGGGAAGGGGAAGCTCGTCGACGTCCTCGCCGAGCGGGCCGACTACGTCGTCCGCTATCAGGGGGGCGCCAACGCGGGCCATACCGTCGACCTGGGCGAGACCCAGTTCGTCCTGCACCAGATCCCGTCGGGGATCCTGCACGCGGGGGTCCACTGCCTCATCGGGAACGGCGTCGTGCTCGACCCCGAGCAGCTCTTCGCCGAGATCGAGGAGGTGGCGGCCAAGGGGATCAAGATCGAGGGGCGCCTCAAGCTCTCTGACCGGGCGCACCTGGTGCTGCCGTACCACAAGCTCCTCGACCGGGCGCACGAAGCGAGCCAGCAGATCGGCACCACGGGGCGCGGCATCGGCCCGACGTACGAGGCGAAGATCGGCCGCCGTGGGCTCCGGGTGGCCGACCTGCGCGACCTGAAGCGCGCGCGCGCGATCCTCACTGAATCGGTCGCCCGCGCCAACCACACGCTCGAGCTCCTCGGTGTGCCGGAACGGGCGTCGCTCGACGAGCACATGGTGATGCTCGAGCGGCTCGCGCCACGCCTCCTCCCGCTGGCCAAGGACACCGGCAAGATCGTCTTCCGGGCACTGAAGGAGGGGAAGCGGGTCCTCCTCGAAGGGGCCCAGGGCGCGCTCCTCGATGTCGACCACGGGACCTACCCGTTCGTGACCTCCTCCAACACGACCGCGGGGGGGGCCTGCACCGGGGCCGGCATCGGGCCGACCTATATCGACGGCGTCCTGGGCGTGGTGAAGGCGTATACGACGCGGGTCGGGAATGGCCCCCTGCCCACGGAGGCCGACGCGCCCGATGAGGAGAACCTGCGGAAGCTGGGGCATGAGTTCGGCGCCACGACCGGACGGCCACGGCGCTGCGGCTGGTTCGACGCGATGGTGGTGCGCTACTCCGTCCGGGTGAACGGCCTCACCGGCCTGGCGGTCACCAAGCTTGACGTGCTCGACACCTTCGCCCAGATCCCGGTGGGCGTGAGCTACGTCAACGCCGATGGCACCCCCTGTGACGTGATGCCGGCCGACGTGGAGAGCCTGAACGAGGTCCGCCCGATCTATGAGACCCTCCCGGGATGGCAGAAGGACACGACGAAGGCCCGGAAGCTGGCGGACCTCCCCCCGGCGGCGCGCGCCTATCTCGACCGGCTGCAGGACCTCTCCGAGGCACCGATCCGGTATGTGAGCGTGGGGACGCGTCGAGACCAGATCATCGAAGTTTGACAGCCCCTCCCCCGGCCCCGCCCCCAGTACGGGGGGGGGGGGCCCCCATTGGTTGCCCCCCAACCCCTAGGGAGAGGGGGGCAGGGGGGGTGGGGGTAATTTTCCCCATAGAGCAGTTTTT
>JANLXK010000357.1:0-4854 GCA_031365045.1 Gemmatimonadota bacterium
CCGCGTAGGTGCCGACCAGTGCGAGGTGACAGGAGCGCATCGCCACCGGGATCCCGGAGCTCGTCTTGATCTCCTCGAGCCGGGCGCCGTCGGCGATGTCGATCACCTTCGGCGCGAAGCCGTTGGCCGCGATGTACTCGACCCAGCTGTGGCAGCAGCCGCAGGAGGGAGACTTGTAGACCGTGATCGGGATCTTGGCCGGCGGGGTCCAGGCGAGGAGCCCACGCGGCAGGATCAACCCGGTGGCGGCGAGGCCCGCGAGGGCGAGGAAACGGCGGCGATCGGTCATACGCAGGTCCTGATGGTGGTGTATCTAATGATAGTCACCTCACCCCCGACCGCCCCTCCCCCGACCCCTCCCCCTGCCGGGGGAGGGGAGCGTTGGTCAGACACTCGATCGGGATCCCGCCATTCGTGGTGCGCCACGCGGTGCGGCAGGTAAGTCGCGTCGCCTTGGTGAGTTCGTGATCCGGGGAGAGGAAGGTGACGCTCGTGCCGCTCGCCGAGGCGAGGCGCCCCAGTGCACCGTAGAGCGGCGTCATATCCATTCCTTCTCCGACGCGAACGCCGTAGGGAGGATTCGTCACAATGCAGGTCCCTGCCGCCGGCGGGAGGTCACGGATGTCCGCTTCGGCGAATTTCACATCCTTCGCCACCCCCGCTCGGCGCGCGTTGGCGCCTGCGGCGCGGATCGCGCCGGCATCCCGATCGCTCCCGACCAGCGAGATCTTCGTTCCGACCACCATCGCAGCTTCCGCCTCGGCCCGCACCATGTTCCACGCCGCCGTATCGAAGGTGGGCCAGCGCTCGAATGCGAATGACCGGTCCCAGCCGGCGGGGATCTTCCGGAGCCGCCGCGCCGCCTCGATCACGATGGTGCCCGCACCGCAGAAGGGGTCGTGCAGCGGCGTCGTGCCATCCCATCCGGAAGCAGTGAGCATGGCCGCAGCGAGGGTCTCGCGGAGCGGCGCCTTGGCGGTCTCCTGCCGCCACCCGCGGCGGTACAGAAGCTCGCCGCTCGCGTCGACCGAGATGGTCACTTCGTCGTTCACCAACCGCACCAGGAAGAGCTGCGTGTGGGTCGTGAGTCGTGGGTCGTGGGTCTCTTCGTCATCCGACACGGGGAGCGCGATCGAGACCCCGGGCACCCGCGCCGAGATCAGCGCACCCAGGCGTTCGGCGATCGCGTCGTTGTGATAGAGCTTCGACTTCCTGCTGGTGACCCGGAAGCCGATGGTGCTCCCCTTCGGGAGCCAGGCGTGCCAGGCGAGCCGCTCGGCCCGCTTCTCAAGTTCCCAGAATTCCGACGCATGGAACCTGCCGAGTCGCACGCTCACTCGGCTGGCACAGGTAAGGTGGAGATTGAGCGCGTACAGGGTGCGCACGTCGACCCGCGCGCCGAGACCCCCGGGCTCGATCCCTTTCGGGGTGACGCCGAGTACCATCATCTCCTGCCCGACCATCGTTTCCAGGCCGGGGGGGCAGGAGATCCAGATGTCGTAGGTGGTGGCCATCAGCGCGGTGCGCTCGCGGGGGTGTGGCGGAGCCAGGTGAGCATCAAGATGACCACAACGATGTTCCCGAGGACCAGACCGCCGCGAGTCCAGGTGGGATGGCGCGCGAGTTCGTACACTTCGATGGGGAGATAGATCCCGCCGCTCGCCGCGCCGAGCCGGAACGCCCAGCGGCGGGCGAACCAGACCCCCCACGCCTCCGTACAGCGCACCGTGGCGTAGCTGATCGCCGCCACGACCACGAGCCAGAGAGGGATCCGGTCGGTCGCGACGATGAAGCGCACGAGTTCACGACCGATCAGGTGGGAGGGATCGAAGGTGGCGTGGCGGAGCTCGGAGAGACCGAGGGCACCGAGGAGGGCGACGGCTCCCTTCGCCGCCTCGAACACTGCGATCCCACGGAGTCCGAGCCGGTCGAGCAGGACGCGGTTCACGTCGCCTGAGCCGGGTGCTGGGCGGTACGGAGCGCGACGACCGAGCCGACCAGGAGGAGCGCGCCGAGGACGTAGGGAGCGCGCTGCCCGATCGTGTCGTACAGGAGCCCGGCGAGCACTGGTCCGATGATCATCGTGAGGCTCTGCAGTCCCTGCGTCGCGCCGAAGAGCGCGCCCTGTTCGGCGGCCGAGATCTCGGTGGAGAGGAGGGCGGTGAGCGACGGGTTGGCGAGCCCGCTCCCGATCGCGATGACCGCGACGGCGGGATAGAGCCCCCACGCCACCGGCGTCGTGGCGATGCCGAGGAGCCCGAGGGCCATCAGGGCGCTGCCAATGATCGCCGAGCGCTTGGGCGGGAGTTGACCGCTCAGGCGCCGCACGATCACGCCCTGGGTGAAGACGGCGAAGAACCCGGCGATGGTGAAGAGCACCGCGTTCCGTTCCGGTCCCATCAGGAAGTGATCGCGGGTGAAGACGGCGAGGTTGGTGCGGAAGCCGGCGAAGGCGATGCCGAGGGTCGTCATCGCGAGCAGGAAGGGCATGAGCGCGGGCCGGCGCGCGAATCCGAGGATCGCACCGAACGGATCGAGCTCGCGCCAGACGATCGGTGTGGCACGACGGCGTTCGACCGTGAGCGACTCGTCTAGCACGAAGAAGCCGAAGAGCGCGGTGGTGAGGGCGAGGGTGGCCGCGCCCCACGCCGGGGCGTGCAGAGAGTAGTGACTCAGCACACCACCCAGCGCGGGACCGAGGAGGAAACCGAGGCCGAAAGCGGCGCCCAGGAGTCCGAAGTTCTTGGCGCGCTGTTCGGGAGGTGAGACGTCGGCGATGTAGGCCTGGGCGGCAGAGATGTTGCCGCCGGTGATCCCGTCGATGAGCCGCGCGAGGAAGTAGACCCAGAGTGCACCGCCCAGGGCGAAGAGGATGTAGCCGATCCCCGACCCGAGCACGCTCAGCACCAGCACCGGCCGCCGCCCCCAGCGGTCGGAGAGACGGCCGAGGAGGGGGGCGGCGAGGAACTGCGCGCCGCTGAACGTGAGCGCCACGAGCCCGACCGTGAGCCCCTGCTGGGAGTATTCCCCGATCAGGAAGGGGATCACCGGCACGAGGATCCCGACCCCGAGCAGGTCGAGGAAGACCGTGAGGAAGATGAAGAGAAGGGCGCGCCTGTTCGGCGGCTTGTCCTGAGCATCCGCGAAGGATGGGTTCATCCCCTGAAAATACTCGGGGCGCGGGTGCCCGCCTATTCCGCGGGCGCGGTATGCAGCCGGTAGCTGCTGTTCCCCGGCCGGAAGTGGATGCCGAACTCCCGGCCCGGCGCGAGCCGGACCCGGAGGGTGAGGGTACGGCGGTCGTCGCTCCAGTGGTAATCGAGGATGATCGGGAGGAGGAGGGTCCCCTCCCGATCCCAGATCGCGTCCTCGGTCACCGGCGCGTCGAAGGTGAAGGAGAGTTCGAGTTCACCCTGCGGGACGTCACGCGCCCCCGACGGTGGGCTGGTACGGATGAGGTGGGGCCCCCGGGCGGCAGACGCTTCCTGATAGGTGCGCTCCACCCCGGGCATCGTGACGTAACTATAGAAAAGGATCCGCCGGACCTTGCTTTCCCCCGCGAACCAGGTGCGCCAGGGGCGGAGGTCGATCTTCTCGCGCACCTGGGAAAGCGTGTCGCCGAGGGCGACCAGCGAATCGGTCTGGGTGAGGAGCGAGTGAAGAAGTGCGGTCTCCTGGCGCAGATATTCGTCGCTCCACATCACCGGGCCGTGACCAGGAATGATCAGCTGTGGATGGAGTGCGACCAACCGGTCGAGCGTCGTGGCGAACTCGTGCGGGAAGGAGGTGGTGCCGAGCAGCGGAGTGGGTGCGGTAACGAGGTCGCCGGTGATGAGGATCCCCTCGTTCGGGAGGTGCACCACGATGTCCCCGGCGGTGTGGCCTCGCCCAAGGTAGAGCAGATCGATCGTGCGGCGCCCTTGATGGAGGGTGAGGCGGTCGGTGAAGAGCTGGGTCGGGGTGACGGGGGCGAAGTCCACTGGCGTGGCAGCGTAGCGATCGGCCATTCGGAGGTCGCTCGCGATGCTGGCGCGTTCCTCGGCGTTGAGCGGTGCGCCGTCGAAGCTCTTCCCGGCGTCGAGGACCCCTTGGAAATAGGCTTTCGTCTGCGGGAGGCTCTCGAGAAAGTTGCGGCGGGCAGGGCCACCGGTGTCGATCGCTTCCTGGGTCCGGGTGTGGGTGATGATCGCGACTCCGGGAAAGGCATCACGGTAGACGCTTGCGCCGGTGATGTGGTCGAAGTGCCAGTGGGTGAGGATCAGCGCCGTGACCGGCTTCCGGGTGATCCGCCGGAGGGCGGCGAGCACTTCGCGGGTCGCGGGGAGGTTCGACTGCGCGTCCACCACGATGACCCCGGAGTCGCCGATGATGAAGACCGAATTCGACTCGAACGCCTCGCCAGGAGGCTCCGAGCGGATCGTGGCGTAGATGCCGGGAGCGACCCGTTCGACGGTGAACTGGGCGCACAGACGCACGGGCGCACTGACGCACAGGGTGGCGAACAGGAGGTGGAAGGAAAGGCGCATCCGGGCCTTACGGGGAGGAGAGGTGTTCGGTTCCGGCAGAGCCGCCTGTTGCCTCGACCCCCATTGCGGCGCGCCTGGTAGCTCGAGCGAGGTCGCGAACAATTCGCGTGCCGAGGCGCGCCGCAACGGATCCGGGGTAGGAGCCGCCGAGCGTCTCGAGCGTCTGTCACCTGTTCTCTGCGGAATGGCTAGGGAGGGAGTCGACCCGAAGCCCCCGCAGGGGGCGGAGGGGGCTGAGCACGCGCGCAGCGCGGCGCAGGCCAACCCCCAGCTGGAAACGCCACCCCAGTTGGGATGGCGTTCAGGGACGACATGGCTAGGGAGGGAG
>JANLXK010000370.1:0-14410 GCA_031365045.1 Gemmatimonadota bacterium
CCCTCCGCGCCCGCACCCAGAGCGTGATGCTGTAGGTCAGGTAGATGACGGCCGCGGTGATGTAGGCCGCTTCCATATAGCCGCCGTTCTGCGGGGTCTCAGGCATCGGGCCCTCCGGCGTTGGCTTCGGCGTAATCGCGCGCGATCCCCAGGGCGTAGCGCATCGTCACGAGCCCCACGTACAGCAGGGTGAACACCCCGACGCTCACCAGCAGCGTGCGCAGCATCTCGACCGGCAGCGCCGGCCCCTCGGGACGGAGCACCACCGGCTTGGGATGGATGGTGCGGAACAGGTAGACGCTGAGATGGATGAACGGCACCAGCACCAGCGCCATGATCCCGAGGACGGCGGAGAAGCGCGCCCGCTCACCGGGGTCGTGCAGGGCCGAACGGAGCGCGCCATAGCCGAGGAAGATGAAGAAGAGGAGCAGCGTGAGGGTCAGGCGCGGATCCCAATCCCACCAGGTCCCCCAGATCGGCTTGCCCCAGATCGGCCCCGTCGTCAGCATCACCGCTGCGAACGCGAGCCCCACCTCGGCCGAGCTGGCCGCGAAGCGGTCGATCCGCGCCTCGTGCAGGAAGAGGTAGGCGGCGCTCGCGAGCCCGCAGAGCGAGAACGACACCAGGGCGCCCCACGCCGCGGGGACGTGGATGTAGAAGATCTTCTGCGCCAGCCCCTGGCTCGCCTCCGTGGGCGTGTAGTAAAGGGCAAGGCAGTACACTCCCGCGGCCCCGAGGAGGGCCAGGAGGGTGATGACCCCTCCGACGCGGAGGACTGTGCGTGCGCGTGTCAGGTCGTCGGTCATTCGTCGATCACCGCGCCGAAGAGGAGGAGGCCGAGCGTCACGAAGACGAGGTCGTAGACCGTGAGGAACCTAAGCCAGCCCACCACCTCGCTCAACGGCCGCCCCGCCAGGAGCCGGGAGGTCGCCCCGGCGGCCGCGATGAGGGGCGGGACGAGGAACGGAAGGAGGAGGACCGGCAACATCAGCTCGCCGAAGCGGGTCTTCACCGCCATCGCGGAGAGGAGGGTGCCCACCGCGACGAAGCCGATGGACGAGAGGAAGAGGATGAGCGGAAGCCCCCACCCCGCCGTGACCACCGGCAGCTCGAAGAAGAGCACCGCCAGCGGGACCGTGACCGCCTCGATGAGGAGGACGAACGCCAGGTTGGCGAGCGCCTTCCCCACGAAGAGCGCCCCGCGCGGCGCGGGGGCGAGGCGCAGCCCGTCGAGGGCGGCGTGCTCCCGTTCGACCGTGAAGGCCCGGTTGAGCGCGACCACCGACGCGAATGCGACCGTCACCCAGAGGACGCCCGGCGCGAGGTCGATGGCCGCGACCGCGGTCGGGTCGCGCGAGAAGTTGAACACCACCAGTACCAGCGCGGCGAAGATGACCGCCGAGAGGATCGTCGCGCGGGTGCGGAGCTCGAGCCGGAGGTCCTTCGCGGCCACCGCCAGCGCGACCCGGGTGAACTCACCCATGGAGCGCCTCCCGGTAGCGGGCCGTCGTCTCGAGCGGCGAGGCGGGCCGGGGCGTCTCGAGGATCCACTTGCCGCGGGCCAGCGCGGCCACCCGCGTGATGGCATCCCATCCTTCCTCGACGTGGTGCCCCACCAGGATCACGGTGCGGCCGCGCGCGACGCAGCCCTGCAGGAACGCCGTGAGCGAGGCCGCGCTGGCGCTGTCGAGGCCGGTATAGGGCTCGTCGAGAAGGAGGAGGTCGGGGCCGTGCAGCAGGGCGCGGGCCAGCGCGGTACGCTGCGACTGCCCGCGCGAGAGGTGCCGCACCAGGCGGTCGCGCTGGCCCGTCAGCTCGCCGGTCTCGAGGGCCCGCGCGATCGCGGCGTCATCCACCGGCCCCTGCAGCCGCGCGGCGAAGCGGAGATTCTCCTCCACCGTGAGTTCGTCGTAGAGGAGGGAGTCGTGCGCGAGGTAGCCGACGCGCCGGCGCGACTCCGGCACCGGGGCGCCCGCCAGCCGCACCGTGCCCCGGTCGGGGCGCGCGAGCCCCGCGAGGGTGCGGAGCAGCGTCGACTTCCCCGCCCCGTTCGGGCCGAGGATCAGCAGCGCCTCGCCGGCCCGGAGGGTGAGATCGATCCCGTCGAGCACCGTGATGCGGCCGTAGCGGCGCACCAATCCGCGGACCTCGAGGAGCGGCGCCTCAGGCGAGGGCATCGATCCGATCGCCCAGCTCGCGGAGCTCGAACGGTTTCACGAGGTAGCCCTCGAACGGGAGGTCGAGCACCCGGAGCCGCGGCTCCATGCTGACGTAGGCGGTGGTGATGAAGGTGGGGATGCCGGGGCTCTCGTCGCGCACGCGACGGAGCAGGTCCACGCCGTCGGTGTCGGGGAGCCGCATGTCGAGCACCAGGACGTCGGGGCGCACCGCGCGCAGCTGGGCCAGCGCCTCCGCGCCGGTGGCGGCGAAGGCCAGGTCATATCGATCGCGAAAGTATCGCTCGTAGCTGAAACGGAGCGCCGGCTCATCCTCCACAAAGAGGACGCGCCGGCGCGGGAGTGGCTCGGTCATGCATTCCTCGGCGCCGGAGACCCGTGGGGAAGGGTCTGCCGCAATATAGCCGACGCCGGGCGGGGACTAGCGGGCCGGAGGGTCGAGCTCGAACAGGTCGTCGAGGCGCGTGAGGACCAGCAGGAAGCGCAGTTCCTCGTTCGCGTTCCGGAGGACCACCGTCTGGCGGCGCTCCGCGGCCTTGCGCTGGATCAGCATCAGGGCGCCGAGCCCGGCGGAATCCACCTGGCGGGTGGCGCTCAGGTCCACCACCAGACGTCCCTCGCCCTGGGGAAGACGGTCGAGCAGTGACACCGCCTGCTGGCGGAAGTCCGTTCGGCTCTGCAACCCCAGATGCTCGGGGGCGACGAGAAGTTCGGTGGTGCTCATGGGGGCGGTCTCCATCATGTGATCCTCCACCCAGGCAAGGAGCGTCAGCTCCTGCCGCACACCGAAGCGCGACTCCCCCGCGGTCACGGGACGAATGCGCCACCTTCGGGTCCAGGGTCGATCTCGGCCAACGAGATCCCTTGGATTGCGGCCCCGGGTCACCCCGGGTGTGCTCTGATCGGGCGGCTCTGTTGTTCGGCGGGGCCTGTGCCTCGCCGAACAGTACCAAGGCGAGACCTATGCCGCATTGCCTAAGTTGTTGTCAATCAACATCTTATAGTTCTCTTTACTCCCTTTTCCTCCCGAAATCCCAAGGCACGCCGCGGGAGTGCAATGTATGTTGCAACCCACCAATTTTTTGACAGCGTCAAATCCTTGTACGGTCGGGACTCGCGGGTGTGAGCCGGCTCACTACCTTTCGGGTCGCGGGTCGCGGACCGAACGTTTTTCCGGTGAGCGCCAATGTCAGATCAGATCGACACTCTCCTCGACGAACAGCGCCGATTCCCACCCCCCGCCGCCTTCACGGCGACGGCGCTGGGGACCGCCGAGCTCTATGCCCGCGGCACCGCCGATCCCGAGGCGTTCTGGGAGGAGCAGGCCCGCGCCCTCCAGTGGATGACGCCCTGGTCCAGGGTGCTCGAGTGGACCCCGCCGCACGCCAAGTGGTTCGTCGGCGGGAAGCTCAACGTCTCGGCCAACTGCCTCGACCGGCACCTCCCCACGGCGCGTCGGACCAAGGCGGCCATCATCTGGGAAGGCGAACCCGGCGACCGGCGGACCCTCACCTACTGGGACCTCGCCCGCGAGGTCGGGCGCGCCGCCAACGCGCTCAAGGCCCTCGGCGTCCGCCGCGGCGACCGGGTCGCGATCTACCTCCCGATGGTGCCCGAGGCCGCGATCGCCATGCTCGCCTGCGCCCGCATCGGCGCGGTGCACTCGGTCGTCTTCGGCGGCTTCTCGGCCGAGTCGCTGCGCGACCGGATCAACGACGCCCAGGCCAAGGTGCTGATCACCGCCGACGGCGGGTATCGGCGCGGCCAGATCATCCCGCTCAAGCGGACCGCCGACGAGGCGCTGCAAGGGTGCCCGTCGATCCAGCACGTCGTGGTGGTGCGCCGGCGGGCGGGGGCGGACGGCGATGAGGCGTTCGCCGAGATGACCGAGGGCCGCGACGTGTGGTGGCACCGGCTGCTCGACGTCCAGTCGCCCAAGTGCGCCCCGGAGGCGATGGACGCGGAGGACCTCCTCTTCATCCTCTATACCTCGGGGACCACCGGGAAGCCGAAGGGCATCGTCCACACCACCGGCGGATACCTCACCCAGGTCGTCGCCACCACCAAGTACGTCTTCGACCTCAAGGACGACGACGTCTTCTGGTGCACCGCCGACATCGGGTGGGTGACGGGGCATTCGTACGTGGTATACGGACCGCTCGCCAACGGGGCGACGGTGCTGATGTACGAGGGCTCCCCGGACTGGCCCGAGCGCGACCGGTTCTGGAAGATCGTGGCCCGCTACGGCGTCACCGTCTTCTACACCGCGCCGACCGCGATCCGCTCCTTCATGAAGTGGGGAGTGGCCTTCCCCGCCAAGCACGACCTCTCGACCCTCCGCCTCCTCGGCAGCGTCGGTGAACCGATCAACCCCGAAGCGTGGATGTGGTACCACGAGCACATCGGCGGGAAGCGCTGTCCCATCGTGGACACCTGGTGGCAGACCGAGACCGGCGGGATCATGATCACGCCCCTGCCGGGGGTGACGACCACCAAACCGGGGAGCGCGACCACCCCCTTCCCCGGCATCACCGTCGAGCTGGTGGACACGACCGGCAAGACGATCCCGACCGGCGGCGGGTTCCTGGTCCTGTCGCGGCCGTGGCCCGGGATGCTGCGCACCATCTACGGTGATGACGAGCGCTATCGGTCCACCTATTGGAGCCGGTTCCCGGGACGCTATTTCGCCGGGGACGGCGCCAAGGTGGACCGCGACGGCTACTGGTGGATCCTCGGCCGAGTGGATGACGTGCTGAACGTCGCGGGCCACCGGATCGGGACGATGGAGGTGGAGAGCGCACTGGTGGACCACCCCGCGGTGGCGGAAGCGGCGGTGGTCGGGCGGGCGCACGAGTTGAAGGGGCAGGCGCTCGCGGCATTCGTGACGCTGAAGGAGGGCCAGATCCCGACGCCCGACCTCAAGGACGACCTGCGCGAGCACGTCGCGAAGAAGATCGGGGCGATCGCCCGGCCCGACGACCTTTTCTTCTCCGCCGACCTGCCGAAGACGCGCTCGGGCAAGATCATGCGCCGCCTCCTCCGCGACATCGCCGAAGGAAAGGCCCTCGGCGACACGACCACGCTGGCGGATCCGAGCGTCGTCGCGCGGCTGAAGGATCAGTACGAGAGTGAGGAGTGAGGAGTGAGGAGTGAGGAGTAAGGAGTGATTTGTGGACAAAAAGTGGGCCCTCTCGATGATCACGGGAGGGCCCCTTTTCCATCTCAACTCCTCACTCCTCACTCCTCACTCCTCACTTCTCACTACAGTTGGATCTGCGCCCCCATCTCCACCACCCGGTTCGGTGGCAGGTTGAAGAACTGGGTGGCGGGCTGGGCGTTCCGGGCCATGAGGATGAAGAGGGCCTTCCGCCACCGGGCGAGCGGCGCGGGGCCGCCGGGGAGGAGGGTCTCGCGGCCCAGGTAGAAGGTCGTCTCCATCGGCTTCACGATGAGGCCGCCGAGTCCCATGGCGTCGCGCGCACCGCGGGCCTCGAGCGAGCGGAGCATCTCGGGCACGTTGGGCGACTCCATGAATCCGTACCGGGCGATCACCTGCCAGAACCCGTGTCCCAGGTCCTTCAGGTGCACCCGATCGGCCTCGGGCACCTGGGGGATCTCCTCGGTCACCACCGACACGAGCACCACCTTTTCGTGCAGCACCTTGTTGTGCTTGAGATGATGGAGCAGGACCGGTGGGGCGCCCATCGTGTCGCTGGTCATGAACACGGCGCACCCGGGCACGCGCTGCGGCCGGCGGCGCCCGATGTCGTCGAGGAAGAGGTCCATCGGGAGGGAGTTCTCGCGCATCGAGGTGCTGAGCACCTCGCGCCCCTTCTTCCAGGTGGTCATGAAGAGGAAGACCACGGCGGCGACGGCGAGGGGGAACCAGCCCCCTTCCTCGACCTTGATCACGTTGGCGCCAAAGAAGGAGACGTCCACCGCCAGAAAGAGGGCGGTGAGGGGATACGCGTGGGCGCGCGACCAGCCGAACCGTTCCCGGACCACCCGGTGGAACAGCAGGGTGGTCATGATCATCGTGCCGGTGACAGCGACGCCGTACGCCGCGGCGAGGTTGGACGAGCTCCGGAACCCGAGGATCAGCGCGACGCAGCCCAGGCCCAGGGCCGCGTTGACCTGGGGGATGTAGATCTGGCCGATCTCGCTCTGCGAGGTGTGGCGGATGGTCACGCGCGGGGCGTACCCCAGCTGCACCGCCTGCCGGGTGAGCGAGAACGCTCCCGAGATGAGCGCCTGGCTGGCGACGATCGCGGCCAGCGTGGCGATCACGATCATCGGATAGAGCGCCCAGTCGGGCACCAGGTGGTAGAAGGGGTTCGCGGCGGCCGAGGGGTCGTGGAGGAGGAGCGCCCCCTGCCCGAAGTAATTGAGCATCAGCGCCGGCATCGCCACGAGGAACCAGGCGAAGCGGATGGGCCGCTTCCCGAAGTGGCCCATGTCGGCGTAAAGCGCCTCGCCGCCGGTGATCACCAGCACCACCGACCCGAGGATCAGGAAACCGCGGAGCCCGTCCTCGCGGAAGAACTCGAGGGCGTACCAGGGCGAGACGGCCCGGAGCACGGTCGGGTCCATCAGGATCCCCCGGATGCCGAGCAGGGCGATGCAACCGAACCAGAGCAGCATCACCGGGCCGAACACTTTCCCCACCGCGGTGGTGCCGCGTTTCTGGAAGGAGAAGAGGAGGACGATGATGATCACCGAGATCGGCACCACGAAGTGCTCGAACGCGGGCGTCGCTACGCTCACGCCCTCGACGGCGCCGAGCACGGAGATGGCCGGCGTGATGATGCCGTCGCCGTAAAGCAGCGCTGCACCGAAGAGCCCGAACAGGATCAGCATCCGGCGGGCGCCGCGGCCCGGATCGCGCTGGCCCACCAGAGCGAGGAGGGCGAGAATACCGCCCTCCCCCCGGTTGTCGGCCCGCATCACGTAGCCCAGGTACTTGAACGACACCACGAAGGTGATGGCCCAGAACACCAGCGAGAGCACGCCGATGATGTTCGCCGTGGTGGGCTCGATGCTGTGGTGCCCGGTGAAGCATTCCTTGAGGGCGTACAGCGGGCTGGTGCCGATGTCACCGTACACGACGCCGAGGGCGCCCAGGGCGAGCAGCGCGAGCGCGCGCCCTTCGGGAGGCTTCTTGGCGTCCGGCGTGATCATGCGGCGGGGCGGAGGGAACGCCACCCGAGGGCGGCGGCGAGGAAGAGCAGGGTGATGATGCCGGCCGATACGAGGCACCAGCGGCACCACGCCTCGATCAGGACCGCCTCGGCGTAGGTGAGCCACCCGGTGAAGAGCACCCCCACGGTGGCGCCGGCCAGGAGGAGGGCGTCGCTCCAGTGGCGCCGCTCACCCCCCTGCTGGATGCCGACCATCGCGAGGACGAGACAGGCGACGTACCCGACCACACCGATCAGCGCCACCGGGAGGCCGAGGAACGTCGCCCAGGGGGAGGCCTGGACCGTTTCGCAGCCGCCGGTGCCGCAGGCGATCCCGGGGATCTTGCCGATCTTGTAGAGGTACAGGTATGTCGCCACGAAGAAGCCGATGAGGCTCAGCAGGGCCGCCCCCATCCGGTATCTCATCGAGTCGGGCGGGCCGCCGGTTTACCGCCGGCCGAGGGCCGGCCGACCCCGGCCGGCCTGGCGGCAATGAGCGAATCGACCGTCTTCCCGATCTGGTCCGACCCTTGGACCCCGAGGATGAGCCGGCCCGCGATCAGGAAGGTCGGGGTCGAAGTGACCCCCAGCCGCGCCCCTTCCTCGGAGGTGGCCTGGATCCGTCCGGCGTACTTGGCCGACTGCATGCAGGCGTCCCACGGTCCGGCATCCACGCCCACCGACTTGGCGTAGTCGCGGAACTTGCCGTACTGCCCGCTCCCGAACGACCACTGGAACTGGTAGGCGTAGAGCCGGGACTTCATCGGCCAGAACTTCCCCTGGTCGTCGGCGCAGGCCGCGGCGTGCATGGCGAGGCGGGCGTAGCGGTGGGCGCCGTCGATGGGCCAATCCTTGTAGATCCAGCGCACCTTGCCGGTGGCGACGAGCTTGTCGTACACCTCGGGCCACTGCACCGTGTCGAAATCACCGCAGGCCGGGCACTGGAAGTCGGCGTACTCCACGATGGTGACGGGGGCCGTGTCGCTGCCGATGACGTAGCCCTGGAACCCGGCGGTGTCGGCGGCGGTCACGACCACGTTGGCCGGGATGCTGACGTTCCTCGTCCCCATCACCTGCCAGCCGATGACCCCGGCCCCGACCACACCCACCACGACCAGCAGATAGTAGAACTTCTTCATGCCGCGCCCCCGCTCAGCGTCGAATTTGTGCACCGGAACACCCGGGACCCGTCCCCCGATAGGACGGTGACGCGCGGAATCTAATCGGGTGCCAAAAGGGTGCCCGCCCCTGCAAAACGGGACCTGGTCTGTCTATATTATGGACACTATTGGTCCAGGAACCTAAGGAGAGTTGATGTCCAAGAAGAAGCCTCGGAAGCCTCAAGCCGCGCCCTCGTCATTCGATATGGCGCGCGACGAGCTGTTCAGCCACATCCTGCGCTGCGGGGTGCTGGAGGCCGAACCCGAGCACCAGAAGGATTGGTTCGACGATACCATGCTCTACGTCACCGAGCGCTACGAAGACCTCGGCGAGGAAGAGCGGGCCCAGTTGCGGGTACTGGGCGAGCGGTACTGCCGGCCGGTCCAGGCCCGCGCACCGCAGACCGCCGGCGCCACGGCCTGATCGTCTGAACGGCCGGCAGGACGACGCCCTGGAAGCTTCTGCTTCCGGGGCGTTTTTGCGTCACCGGCGCCAGCGCCAGCCGGCCGCGAAGCGCCACCCGCCCCCGACCCCCGCTTCCAGCATCCATCCCTGCCGCGCACCCGGGGCCTGTTCGACGCCGACCAGCGCCACCAGCCGGGCCTCGGTCCGCCCCGCGACGTCGGCGGCGAGCCCGCCGGCGCCGTAGATGGCCGCGCCCCGTTTCCGGTCGGGCGCCAGGAGGAAGTGCACCAGCGCTTCCGCCCGCCCGGCGGTGCCCCCGTCACCCCCGTCCATCCCGCCGAGGAGCGAAACGCGCGCCCGGGGACCGACGCGCCACGCAGCGTAGACGGCGCCCCCGATCCGGTCGGGCGTGGCGCGCAGGATGTAGGCCTCGACGCCGAGTTCCCGCCGCACCGCTTGCGCGTGGATACGACTCACTGCTCCAAGGAGCAAGGTGATCGCCAAGAGAACGGTACGCGACCCGCGACCCGCGACCCGTGACTTGTTCACCCGACGTGGATCTCATTGGTGACCTTGAGGTCGGGCGCGAGCGACGCCATCACTGAGCAGTACTTCTCGACCGAGAGCTCGACGGCGTGGCGGGCCTTGGTCTCGTCGAGCCCGCCACCGGCGAGGTGCCAGATCAGGTGCATCGAGACGTAGCGGCGCGGCTCCTGCTCGCGGCGGACACCCGCCATCTCGATGGTGAGCTTGGTCAGTTCGACCCGTTTCTTCTTGAGGATCATCACCACGTCGGAGGCGCTGCAGGCGGCCGCGGCGCCGAGCAGCGCGAGCATCGGGCCGGGCGCAGCGGCGTTGTCGGCGTCGATGAAGGTGCGGGGGCCGTCCACCGCGCCGGTGGCGAAACGGAGGTCGCCGAGCCACTCGAGCGTGGCGTGCTTGGTCTCCTGGGACATCGAGTTTCCTTTCGTCAGCTGCCCACGCGCCGGGTCCCGGTCGGGATGGCGCGGGCGTAGTCGTAGATGGCGTAGAGGCCCACGGCGGCCGCGGCCCACGCGAAGGGTTCGAGGTACGGTGAATCGGTCAGGAAGGCGAGCAAGGTCATCAGCTGGAGGAGGGTGACGATCTTGCCGCCGGCCCGCGCGGGAATGGCCCGGGGACGTTGCCAGAAGATCGTCACGAGGAAGGCGAGCGTCGCCAGGATATCGCGGAGCAGGACCAGCCCGATCTCCCACCAGTGCAGGCGCCCGCTGAGCAGGACCACTCCGAACGCCGCGGCCACGAAGATCTTGTCGGCCACCGGGTCCAGGAAGACACCCAGCCGGGAGCCGCCCCAGCGCCGGGCGACCCAGCCGTCCACCAGGTCGGTGGCGGCGGCGACCGCCAGGATCGCCAGCCGCGCGCGACCGTCCTCCACCGCCACGAAGGCCACGGCGAGCGGGATCCGCGCCAGCGTGAGCCCATCGGCGAGGCCGAAGGCGCCGCGACCTTGCAGGCCCCCCGGCGGAGGACTAGCTTCGGACATCCCGACCAAGGCTCCGGCCTGGTGCTGCCATGGTGAGCGATCTCCTCAAAAAGACGGCCATTTTCGCCGACCTCGACGACGGGGAACTTGCGCGCGTGGCCGAGATCTGCAAGGAGCAGAAGTTCGCGTCCCAGGCCTCCATCTTCAAGGAGGGGGAACCGGGCAACCGGCTCTACGTCATCGTCACCGGAGAAGTGCGGATCAGCCGGACCGTCCCGGGCGCTGGCGAAGAGGCGCTGGCGGTGCTCAAGCCGGGGAGCTGCTTCGGCGAGATGTCGGTGTTCGACCGCTCGGAGCGGTCCACCGACGCCATCGCCCATATCCCCTGCGTGCTGCTCACGATCACCCGCCCCGAGTTCGAGCTCCTGCTCGACTTCAACCGCGACATCGCCTACAAGGTGCTCTGGTCGGTGACGCGGATGCTCACCGTCCGCCTCCGGAACACCAACGACAACCTGCGCTCGCTTCTGGCGATGTCGATGTTCTGACCGGGTGGTGGTCGCACCCCGCATGGCCTCCTTCTCCCACTACATCACCGAACTCTCGAACCTCTCCGGCGCCCGTCTGGCCGAGGAGCCGACCTTGGCCGCGACCACCATCGCCGCGGCGAGCGCGGTGGGGCTCGTCCCGTACGGCACCCCCCTCGTCCGCTCCGGGCCCCGCGGCACGGCGGTGGCGCTGCTGGCCCACGGCGGGCACCTGGTGCTGCACGCGGTGCCGGAAGAAGGGCGCTGCCTGGTGGACCTGGTGGTGCCGGGACCGTCCGACCCGCAGAAGGCGCTCGAGATCCTGATCCGCCGACTGTCTAGCTAGGCGGGGCTGGTCGCGTACCAAGGGCTGGTTTTCCAACAGCCAACACGGAGGGCACGGAGGAAAAAGTGGAGGACACGGAGCACTGCGCGTGTTGTGGTCTCAGGTGAAGGCTCCAGGTTGGGGCGCCGACAAAGCGACCACATTCGATCGCTTTTCTCCGTGGGTCTCCGTGCCCCTCCGATCCTCCGTGGTGAACGGCCGCGACTTCCCCGGCTCCTGTCCGTTCACGCGCTCCCTCGCACCACCCCTTCCGCCATCCGCGCCGGATCGAACGCCGCCCGCGCCACCGCCATCACTTCGTCCGCCGTGACGTTCCGGTAGCGCTCCCACGGCGCCTCCAGCTCCTCCAGCCCGTTCCCCGCCAGCCACGCTTCCGCCACCTCGCCCGCCACCGCGCCCGCGGTCATCCGCGCGATCTCGGCCTGCCCCGCGAGGTAGTTCTTCGCCCGCGCGAGCTCGTCGGGACTCGTCGGTGTGTTCGCGAAGATCGCGAGCTCCGTGAGCATCTCGCGCCGGGCCTCCTCCTCGCGCGACGGGGAGGTCGCGATGTAGGTGCCGAGGGCACCTCCGCGCCGGCGCGCCCACGCGGTGCCGAGGACGGTGTACGCGAGCGAACGCTTGTCGCGGAGCTTGTCGAACAGCCGCCCGCCGAGTCCGCTCGCCACCGCGGCCCAGACCTCGGCGGCCGGAAAGTCGGGCTCGCGCCGGGCGGGGCCGGGAAAGAGCATCGCGAACGCGCTCTGCTGTTTCTGGCGCTCCTGCACCACCGGCGCCATCCCCTGCGCCTGCCACGGCGCGACGGTCGAAGCGGCCGCCCGCATCGGCCGATCGGCATCAACCAGCATCGCCATCGCGGCGGCCAACGTATCCGCGATCCGGGCAGGGTCGCCATCGCCGACAGCGATGATCGTCGCGCGGCCACCGATGATGGTGCGCCACCGTGCCGCGGCGGACTTCGCGCTGAACGTGACGAGCGTCTCCTCGTACCCACCGACGGGGACGCCGTATCCCGCGTCGCCGAACGCGCCACGGAAGGCCAGCTGGAAGGGGAAACGGAACATGTCGTCCACCGCGTCCCGCGCCTCCTCGATCAGCACGCCTCGCTCGGCCGCAACGTCGGCCTCGGCGAAGCGCGCCTCCGCCACGACCAGCTGCATCAGCGCCGCGGCCTCGGCCAGCTTTTCGGTGAGCACCGTGGCGCCGAGTGCCAGGACGTCGCTCGACACGCTCGGGCCGAGGGAGCCGCCCAGCCGTTCGAAAGCGAGGGCCAGCGCGGCGGCATCGAACGGACCGGCGCCGCGGTTGGCGCTCCGGGCCGCCAAGGCGCCCTCACCGGCGTCGGTGGCCGTCTCCCACTCGCGCAGGAAGTTGAGGGAGAGGGTCGTGGTCGGGACGCCCGGCTTGGAACGGATCAGGAGGTCGGCGCCCGGAAGGGCGACGTGGAGCGTGCCGGCGACGGTCCTGATGGTCGCGGGACGCGGAGTGCGGGATACCGGGCGTGGGACGGAAGGAAGCTTCGGAGCGACCGACGTCACCGCACCCGGTCCGGCGAAGGCGGTGTGCAGTTGTTCGATCACGAGTTCACCCGAAGCCGCGGTCGGCAGGTAGGCGATGCCCGACAGGCCCGCGGGAAGGAGGTGCCGTTGGGCGGCGTCGCGCACCTCCTCCGGCGTCACGGCAAGCAGCTGCTCATACTCACGATCGATCAGGCCGAGGTCACCGTGGGCGATGGCCCAGGCGAGGGCGGTGGCACGGGCGTCGAAGCTCTCCATCCGGCGGACCCAGCGGACCTTGAGGAGGGTGCGTGCCCGTTCGAGCTCGTCGGCCGAGGGGCCCTCCTCGCGGAGACGTCGGACCTGCCCTACGAGCCGGGTCACCATCTCGCCGAGCTGCTCCGGCGCGCCCGAGGCGGCGACGCCGAAAACGCCCACTTCGTCCGGGGCGTAACTATAGGCCCCGGTCGATGCGGCGATCCCCGGTTCGCGGAGCGCGCGGTGGAGCCAGCTCCCTCGCCCCGAGCCGAGGATCCCGGCCGCGAGGTCGAGGGCCGCCTCATCGGCGTGGAGCGCGGGCACGCCGCGCCAGCCGAGCACCAGCTCCGCCTGCGCCACGTCACCGCGCAGGGTCCGTGCCCTGACCTCGCTGCGGGATGATTCGGCGGGGCCGGCCGGGATGGGGGCGACGGGCGCAGACCAGTCTTCGTAGTAGGGGCGGGCGACCGCGAGCATCTCCGCCGGGTCGAGATCGCCGACGAGGGCAACGACGACGCGCGCCGGGACGTAGCGGGAGTTGTAGTAGCCGCGGAGGTCGCCGGCGGTGAAGCCGGCGAGCTGGGCCTCATAGCCGATGCGCCACCGGCGGATCCGGTGCTGGTCGTAGAGGAGCTCGTGCAGCGTCTCGCCCGCGACCGCGCTCGGCGAGTCGAGCTTCCGCTTGGCCTCTTCGATGATCACCCGAAGCTCCCGGGCAAGTTCGTCGGCATCGAGGGTCGGGTTCCGGAGCGCGTCGGCCTGGATATCGAGCGCGCCGGCGAAGTTGCGCGCGGGAAGCACCGCGTAGTACAGGGTCCGGTCGTAGCTGGTGCTGGCGTTGAGGTAGCCGCCGAGCGCCTTGGTCTCCTGGGCGATGCGGCCGACGCCGCGGCGCGCGGTCCCCTTGAAGAACATGTGCTCGAGGACGTGGGAGATCCCCTGCCACGCGTCGGGCTCGTCGAAGAAGCCGGCGGCGACGTGGGTGACGACGGCGACCGCGGGGGCGGCCGGGTCGCGCTGGGCGACGAGGGTCAGGCCGTTGGGGAGGCGCTCGGTGAGGGCGCCGGAGGTCCAGGTCAT
This sequence comes from Gemmatimonadota bacterium, assembly GCA_031365045.1. GTDB lineage: Bacteria > Gemmatimonadota > Gemmatimonadetes > Gemmatimonadales > GWC2-71-9 > CAMLHU01. The sequence goes on from JANLXK010000370.1 coordinate 14,090, forward strand.
TCTGAATAGTAAGCGCACCAGGTGGCGCCGCAGCACCGGTGATCGAGGGCCGCGCCTCCGGCGCGGCATTGGACAGAGTAATTGCGTGCGAAAGGCCGCCCCGGAGGCGCGGCCCTCGGCCACACATCGCAGATGTATGCGGAGATGGCGACCGAACAAGGTCGTGAATGGCGTGAGGCACCCGGGCAATGCCAATGCGGTCGAGTTGGCAACGTCCGTCAGGGATGCCTGGCTGAGGGCCGCGCCTCTGGCGCCGCCTTGAACGGGAATCGACGCAGCGAAGGCCGCGCCGGGGGCGCGGCCCTCGAGCGACCAACGCGG
>JANLXK010000387.1:0-1956 GCA_031365045.1 Gemmatimonadota bacterium
CGGTGCCGCGCGTGGCGAGGCGCGGCACGACCTCGTGGGTCAGGAGGTTCCGCATCTCGCGGGGGACGCCGGGGAGCATCACCACGAGGCCGGGGGCCCCTTCGAGCCAGATCCCGGGAGCGCTCCCCCACTGATTCCGAAGCTCGACCGCACCCCTCGGCATCTCGGCCTGCGAGCGGTTGTTCGCGCTCGGGACGCGGCCGAAGCGCTTGAACCGTTCGACCACGTGGTCCCAGATCTCGGCGCGGAACTCGAGCGGCGCCTGAAACAGCTCGGCCACGACGACCTTGGAGATGTCGTCGCGGGTGGGGCCGAGGCCGCCCGTCGTCAGCACCACGCCGGTCCGGGCCAGCGCCTCCCGGACGGCCGAGCGGATCGCTTCGGGCGTGTCGGCGACGGTAGTGCGGCGGACCACGCGCACCCCGGCGGCGGCGAGCTGCCTGCCGGCGAAGGCGGAGTTGGTGTCGACCGTGAAGCCGAGGAGGAGTTCCGTCCCGATGGTGACGATCTCAATGTCCATCAGCGTGTTGCGTCTTGGGTGTTGAGTGTTGGGTGACACGGTGGAGCTACGCGATCGAAAGCTAACGAGGGTGCCCAGAGCGCATCCGGGGCACCCCAATCCTCAACACCCAACACTCAACACCTACCGAAAGAGCTCCCGATGCCGATACAGGTACTGCACAAAGCTCGTGATCGTCAGCGCGAGGGCGATGATGAGGGCGATGGCAACGAACCAGCCGTGAAAGGAGTTCCAGAACTCGGCGAAGGCGCCGGCCTCCCAACCGAGGGGTTTGCGGGCGTCGCGGAAGGCGTACCAGAGGATGGTGGCACCGATGAAGATGTTCTGGAAGACGCTCTTGAGTTTGCCGACGCCGTGGGCCGGGATCACGACGCCCTTGGTCTTGGCGTACTGGCGGAAGGCGGTCATCGCGAACTCGCGCGCGAGCATCAGGACGCAGACCCAGAGGGGGATGCTGCCCCAGACCGGGATCTCGTAGAGCGCGTGGCGTTCGCGCGAGATGAAATAGATGGGGATGAGCGTCGCGAGGAGGAGGAGCTTGTCCGCGACGGGGTCGAGCAGCTTGCCGAGGTCGGTGATTTGCTTGCGGGAGCGGGCCAGGTGGCCGTCGATGACGTCGCTGATGGCGGCGGCGAGGAAGACCACGAAGGCGATGAGCTTGGGCCAGTACCCCTGAATGAACGGGAGGAGCGCGATGACCGGGGTCAGCGCGATCCGCACCAGGGTGATGATGTTCGGGAGGGTCCACACGGCCCCGCTCCCGCGCTCAGCCCAGCGCCTTGATGACCAGCTTCGAGACCGCCTTGAGGGTGTCGAACACGCCTTCGCCCGTCACCGCCACCGCCTCGAAGTAGGGCGCCCGCTCGATCCACTGCCCGTCCTTCTGGTACACCAGGAACTCCCCCTCGTGGTACGGATCGGGGGTGACCTTCTGCTTGGCGGGATCTTCGACCCCCCAGCCCGGATTGAGCGCTTCCTGCAGCTGCGCGATCGACCCGGCGTTGGGAAGGTCGCGCTTGTTGTACTGCACCATGAACGGGGTGCGGGTCAGGTCGTACCCCTGCTGGGCCATGTTGTCGTACAGGTTCTGCATCGCCTCGATATTGGCCTCCATCCGTTCGAGCTGGCTGTCGGCGACGAAGACCACGCCGTCCACCCCCTTGAGGATGAGCTTGCGCGAGGCGTTGTAGTAGACCTGGCCGGGCACCGTATAGAGGTGGAACCGGGTCTTGAACCCGCGGATGGTGCCGAGGTCGACCGGGAGGAAGTCGAAGAACAGCGTCCGTTCGGTCTCCGTGGCGAGGGAGATCATCTTCCCGCGCGCGTTCGGTCTGACCTTGGTGTAGACGTGCTCAAGGTTGGTGGTCTTCCCGCCGAGACCGGGCCCGTAATACACGAGCTTACTGTTGATCTCGCGCGAGGCATAATTGATCATC